>JANXZC010000121.1 GCA_025355725.1 Syntrophus sp. (in: bacteria) | reverse complement strand
CGTATGGTAAATTCACCATAAGTAATTAAATGACAGGAAGAATAACATTAGTCAGTCGCCAGTTTAATCCCTCACGTGTCAAGACAAATGAAAAATATTCAGAATAACGTCCCTTTTCATCTCGGACACTAACGACAAACTTCGATAATGACTGGTAGTTAAAACTGGCCTTGTCAATAATTTTCTGTACCAACTGATAGGTACTTATCTCCGGCACAGGTTTTACGGGATCAGGTTTCATGCGCGCAGTTCCTGAAAATGCGATGTAAAACCCTTCCGTAGAAATGGCCCGATCAACTTCTTGATCCGTCGGTATCGCCGACCACAAGATCGACAGATCAACCAGGGATTGATCTTTACCGTCATCTTTTCTAAGGTTCTTAATGACCCGTTGACCCCTTTGCGCCTTCAGATTGCGTCTCATCTCGGTAAACCCGGTCGAAGCGGCGAGCTTTTCGGCATCTTTGTTTATGATAGCGGACTCAACGTGATAATAGGCAACAAATGGCAGCAAGTATAAAGCCAAAACCACCGCAGAGATTGCAAAGGCTGCCATGAAGACCACATATTTCATCCATTGAAATTTCTCTTTGCTTCTACTGCGACGATATCCCATATGCTTGCCGTCCTTGAGTATTTTGTTGTTTTCTTCTTCACAGAGGGGCATTAGTTGAGATTTATTTCAACCTCCTCAACTTTTTCCCTTTGCCATGGCTTGTTCCAGCTTTACTTTCAGGGGACTCGGCGACAGCAGGTTGATGATTTTTTTTGCCTCTCCTTCCGCTTCCTGATTCTTCTTTAGCGAAAACAGCGTCAATGCCAATCGCGCGCGAGTGTTATATTGATCAGGCGACAATTGCAAGGCCTCTCGGAAATAGCTTTCCGCCGTAACAAAGTTGCCCAGCTTGTAATAATACCAGCCGATGGTATCCTTCACCTCGAGTCGTTCTTTGTCTGCCATTAATAATTCAACCAGTTCCTTGGCCTTCTGAGGCACCCCCATTCGCTCGATATATAGCCACGCCAGTTGATTGGCTATCAAGGTATTGTCGGGATATTTGTTTCTGACTTCAAGATAAAATTTTTCCGTTTCCCCATCAGAGGCATTCTTCTCATAGCGGGCACCCACATTGAGAACCATGGGTATATCTCCGGGATTCAGTGCCAAGGCGGTTGCATAGCTTGCAGTCGCCGATTTGAAATCATTTTTCAGGATATAAAGATCGCCCAATAAGTACCGCAAAGACCATTCCCGCGGCTGCCTCTTGATACTTTTTTGCACCGTATCTATCGCCTCATCGAGACGTTTGGCGTAGATTAGCACATTGACATAGGCATTAATAGCCTGGGTATCGTTGGGCGCTTCCCACATATATTGCCGGTCCATGTCCAGGGCTCCTTCGAGATCGCCTCCCATGGCTTTGGCCCAGGCAATTTTCGTCTGCAGGGACCTCATTCTCGGATTTGTGGTTAAAGCCTTCCTGTATCTTTCTTCTGCCTTTTTCGGTTGTCCCATATTCAGGTATAGATCTCCTGTCTGCAGCAAGGCGACAAAGTTGTCGGGCTGTACTTCCAGCACCCGATCATAATAGGCCATCGATTGTTGGAACTGCCCTTTAATAAAAAGAATATCGCCGATCATCATGTGGGGTAAAACTGTTTTTTCACCCAGCTTCATGGCCTTGAAGGCGTTCTTTTCCGCCTGGGGAATCATCCCCTCCTGCCAGTAGAGATTGGCCAGAACGATGTAAGGCCGAGGCGCCGTGGGAATCAGCTTCGTCAGCTGGTTCAGGGCGTCGATTGCCGGTCGCCTTTCGCCGGCCAGAATATGATACTGGAATTTAAGCCCCAGCGTCAGAATACTATTTGGATATTTCTGGGTCATGGCGTCGATGTAGGTTTTGGCTTCGATGCGCTGACCTGCTGCCAGCAGGCACTGACTGAGCCGGTAGGCAATAATCTGGACATTGGGGAAGGCCCCCAGGGCTTTTCTATAATAAACAATGGCTTCCCGCAACTGATCTTTGTTGAACAGGTACTGGGCATAGTTGTAATTGACTTCTGCGCTGTCGGGATAGCGTTTAAGGGCCTGTTTAAAGAAAGACAGGGCCTGGGCATCTTTGCCTGCGCCCAGGTAAACCTTTGCCAGACCCAACAGACTTTCCGAATCCAGAGAGGCCATATCCATCTTCTTAACTACTTCATCAGCCTTTTTAGTATCTCCTTTTTGCAAATAAATGGCGGCCAGATAGGCCGACGTCTTGACTTTTGGGGGTTGTTTGGGGTCAGTCATGGCTGCATTGGCCTTCTGGAGGGCCAATGACAGGTTGCCTTCCGCCAGGGCAATCTCGGATTCCAGCCGCAGACCGTCCTGCAGGTACTCCCCTCCCTTCGTCAGTTTTGTTGAAATCTCCCGGGCCGCCTTGTAGTCACCGGCAATCAGATAGATCTCACCCAGCTTTTCCTGCGCCTCATAATAGTCGGGCCGGAGTGTGGTTGCCCGTTTTAGATGACTATAGGCGCTTTGAACTCGCCCCTGCCTTAGATAGGCTGTACCTGCCAAATATTGCGCCTCAGCGAAGTCTGGATCACGGCCCAGATGCTGCGTAAGCAGGTTCAGGGCATCATTCACCTTCCCATCGTCTAGCAAACCATTTACACGTCCAAGGAAAGCCTGCCGTTCTTCAGGGCTGATACGGACCATGTTTGTTTTTGCAACGTTCTCCACCCGGTTGGCCGATGGCTTATCCTTTCTGCCGGTGAAATATTCCATCAGAGTATCAGAAAATACCAGACCGACCACCACAAGAATAAGTAGGGTAATTTGAAAGATATAGCGGCGGCGCTTGGCTTGTTCCTTCTTGTTGTAGAGATCATCGACGGCCAGAAGATCATCAACCGGCTCTTCTTTCCTTTCTTCATTCTCCATATCTTTCATCTTTCCCTCTCCTGATTGGTTAATGTGTTACGATCGAAACAATGAACGCGTACCCCATCCCCCTCCTGATCTCCCCCTTGACGGGGAGGAGGAATACATTACTCGGACTTGTTAGGGAGGAGGGTGAATATATGACTCCCTCCCCCATCAAAGCAAGGCAATAAAAAATGTCGCCCTGCCCTTCAAGTGATAGGCAGGGGTAGGGATGGATTGACGTTACATCTTACGGCCATAGATTCTGAAATCAACAGCCAAAGCCCCTTTCTCATAGACAAGGACCGGATTAAGATCAATCTGATCGATGTCCGGACGATCTTTGATCAGGGCCGCCATGGCTTTCATCATAGCAATTAGCGCCTTTTCATCCTTCGGTTTTTGACCCCGCACCCCGGCTAGCAGGGGATATCCTTGAATTCCCCTAATGACTTGACGGAATTCCTTATCTGTTGCCGGGAGCAGGCAAAATTGGACATCACGATATATCTCCGTAAAAATCCCGCCCAGTCCAAACATCAGGGCATGGCCGTATTGGGGATCCCGAATGATACCGATGATTATTTCCAAACCCTCCGCCCCCGCCATGGGAGACACGGTAACACCGTCAATACGTGCCTTGGGGAGGGCTGACTTGACGTCGGTCATGATACCATCATAGGCTTGACGGATTTCAGCCGACGTGGAGAGATTGAGGCGCACCCCGCTAACATCTGTTTTGTGAGCAACATCGGGGGAAGCGATCTTCAAGGCTACTGGGGAGCCGATTTTCTTGGCCAGGGAGACCGCGTCTTTTGCCGTTGCCGCTAAAAACGTATCGATGGCCTTTACACCGTACTTCTTCATCAATGATATCGAATCGTTAAGGGAAAGAAGGCTTAGGCCAGGTCGCATTATTTCTTTGTGACGTTCCTTTTTAAAAGCTTTGGGAGGATCAAACCGCACAAGCTGATACAGGGCCCTGATTGCCCGCTCCGGCGTCGGGTAAACGGGAATCCCCTTTTCGTGCATTTTCCTGGCCTCCTCACGCTCCACGTCGGCCCCTCCACAAAAAACGATCAGCTCGCCGTCGCCGGTGACGATATCAGAGGCGCCATGGATCGGGTCGCCAAAAATAACCACGCTCGTATCAAAATCGCTTTTTGCTGCGGCGATAGCCTGCGAGTAGAGGGTGGGGTCGGTGATGGCGTCGCCGGTCAGATCAATGGGATTCGTGACGCCGCAATGGGCGGGAAGAAAAGATTTCAGTTTCTCCATTAAGGCTCGACTGGGGGCGGGATTTTCGAAACCAAGTTTTTCAGCCTCATCAATGCCGAGAATTGCCGCTCCTCCGGAACTGGAAATATTCAGGAGACGCCTTCCTTTCGGCTTCTTCATGTAAGCCAGGGCCTTGGCGAAATCATAAAGTTCCTCAAGATTATCGGCCCGGTGGACCCGGTATTTGTTAAAAATGGCATTGTATATTTCATCGGTTCCGGCGAGGGATTTGGTATGGCTCTCGGCGGCGATGCGACCCCGGGCCGTTCTCCCGGCCTTGAGGATGACCACCGGCTTTTTTGCCTTGGACAGGGATTCGAGAAAATGTTGTGGCCTCTTGACGCCCTCCATGTATATGGCAATAACCTTGGTGTGGGGATCATTATCGAAATACCGGATGCAGTCCGACTCATCGACATCAGCACGGTTACCCAGGCTGACAAAGACGCTGACCCCTAAATGCTCCTCGCTTGCCCAATCCATAAGGGCGGCTCCTACCGTGCCGCTTTGAGAAATAAAGGCCATTCCTCCCTTGTTTGTCAGGAGTGGCCAGGAGGCGCAGAGGTGATGGTGGGGATAATTGATCCCCTGGCAATTGGGTCCGACGACACGGATGCCATAGCGACGAGCAACTTCGGCCAACTCCAACTGAAGCTTTTCCCCTCCTTCTCCCGCCTCGGCAAATCCTCCCGTGACAACGACGGCAGCCTTGACACCCTTCTCCCCGCATTTCTCAATGGCGCCACATACCGCTTTGGAAGGGATGACAATGACGGCAAGTTCGGCGGGGGACGGTGTTGTCGTAATGTCCGGGTAAGCCTTAAGTCCGAGGAGTTCATCCGCCTTGGGATTGATCGGGTAGATCGGCCCCTTGAATCCCGCATGGATAAGATTATAAAGGATGTCGTATCCAAGTTTGCCGGGGGTTCCGGAAGCGCCGATCAGAGCGACACTGCGGGGTTTGAAAAGCGCATCCAGGTTGCTATTTTCTTTCATAACTTTCCCTCCTCTAAGTTATTTAGCAATTGTTAAAATCGAAACATTGCTTTTTAGAAATTGATGTCGGCTTCGGAATGATTGTTCTCCGCGGCCAAGTGGAACTCGTTGAGGATTGTTGACAAGAATCAACGAGGTCAGTATAGTAAATTATTAATTTTCTGGAAAGGAAAAAACGATGCAAAACTTCATTTTTGAGAACCCAACGAAAATTATTTTTGGCCAGGGTCAGATCAAAAGGATTGGCCAGGAGGCGGCGCGATTCGGGAAGAAGGTCTTGCTTGTCTATGGGCAGGGCAGCATCAAAAAAAATGGCGTCTATGATCAGGTAATGACCTCCCTCGCAGAGAGTAACCTTTCGGTAGTCGAATTTCTCGGTGTTCGCTCGAATCCGGTCCTTTCTCACGCCGTCGAGGGGATTAAAGCTGCGAAGCGTGAGGGCGTCGAGGTTATTCTTGCCGTAGGCGGAGGAAGCGTCATCGATACGGCCAAGACCATTGCTGCAGGCGTCATGGCTGATCACGATGTCTGGGATTTATTTACCTACAAGAAAACAATCCAGGCAGCCCTTCCCGTTTTGACAGTCGTTACCATATCAGCCAGCGCCTCCGAAATGAATGCCGCTGCTGTGATTACCCGGGAAGAGGGCCATCAAAAATTCAGTATTCGCTCACCCCATATCCAGCCGAAGGTTTCCATTCTCGATCCGACGGTCCTCTTCACTCTGGACAGGGCTTATAGTGCCTACAGCGCCGTAGACGCCGTGACGCACATGCTGGAGGGTTATTTCAACAACACGGAACCAAACCCCAGCCCCTTGCAGGACGGGCTGGTCGAAGGCTTAATGAAGACCATCATGGGGGCCACGGAAACGATTCTCCAGCATCCGGAAGATTATGACGCCCGGGCCAATATGATGTGGGCGGCAACTCTGGCCTTTAACGGCCTCACCACGGCGGGGATGGGGCAGGTCGCCCTGCCTGTCCATATGATCGAACACTCCCTGAGCGCCCTCTACGATGTTGCTCACGGCGCCGGACTTTCCATCATCCTCCCCGGGTGGATGAAATCGCAGCTTCCAAGCAAGGCAGGGCGTTTCGCGAAGTTGGCGAGAGAAGTATTTGGTGTCGCCGGAGAAAATGACGAGGAAGCAGCTCTGGCAGGTATTGATCGGCTTAAAAGGTGGTTTTCCCTGATTGGCAGCCCCATTTCATTAAGGGAGGCTGGAATCCCCGGGCAGGATATTGAAAAGATAGCGGAAAATGCCTTTGTCCTAGCCCAGGTTTGGGGGCTGAAGGCATATCCGAAGGAGACGATAACGGAAATTCTTGAATTGTGTAATTGATCTAAATCTCTCAGGGTTTTATTCGCCGAAGTTTGCTTCGTTCCTCCGGGTTTTAGATACCCTGTAGCTTGCTGAAGGGTAGTTCATTTTCCCATTCAGAAAGTTCCTATGGGTAAATGGGGAGGTGCTCATATTGGGCCATAAGTCAGGTGAACAAATAACCTATTTGCCGGAACGTACCGGGAGTGCACGGCCGAGGCTGACATAGGACTGGGGATACCAGTACCGTAGGCCATAGTTGAAACTAAAGTAGGCAGCATCGGAGCCGCGCGTCCCCGATGCCCAGGGGCAACAGCAAGACAGGCGGATGAAATTCGTTATTTTTACCCGATTGTACTGTGCCCCGCAATCCTGGGCGTATCCCATTAAAGAAGCATCATACAACACCGCCAGCTCATCCTGCGTCGGCATCCGCCAGTCGCTATAACCGCCCCCGCGATAATTTTCGCAATATGACTTGGCATTTGCCCAGTTAATTTCAGATCCGTTGTCCTTCGCCGCCCACATCAGCTCCGTCTTTGTGTCCAGCACCGTGTCGTTGTCATAGGCGATGAAACGACCATCCCTGCCAATCTCCCCTGCTGTTGCATAATTTGCCGCAATAAAAGTCCCTATTAAAATAGCTACCACTATTATCGTTAACGTCACTCCTAATGACTTTTTCATTAGCAACCGCCTCCTCTATTGATTTATCTTCTCCGTATAAAAAACAATAATCAAATGCCAAACAACCTATTTGCCGGAACGCCGCACAGGGAGGGCGCGGATGAAATCGTCGCTCCACTGGGGATACCAGTACCGAGTGCCATCGTAATATCGGAAGCGGGCTGCAGCGGTACCGCTCGTCCCGGATGCCCAGAGGGAAATACAGGTAAGACGAATCAATTCTGTTAAATGGACATTAAAACCACAGTCAGACTTGATGCCCTCGTAAAAAGTCATGCAGCAGTGCAGAGAACGTAGGGCGAGTTCACTGGTGCTGTGTTTGAAAATTTGCCTAATAAGTGCAAAAAACGAGAAAAAAGCTCTTTGACAGCAAAAATATTATAAATACTGCTA
>JANXZC010000108.1 GCA_025355725.1 Syntrophus sp. (in: bacteria) | reverse complement strand
GTCGATCCTTACATCCACCGCTTGTCCGGGTTTGACCTTGCCGATGGCCGTTTCTTCCACGAAGATTTTCAGATCGACATTGGACAGATTTGCCAGGTTGAAGACCTCACGGCTGGGAGAGACGACCTCGCCGGGTTCGATATTGCGACTGGTGATGACGCCGTCGAAAGGGGCGTGCAATTTTGCGTACGCCGTCTGGATGGTTGCCTGCTCGCGGACCGCCTCGGCGAACTGTACCTGGGCCTTGGCGGCCTCGATGTCCTTCCTGGTGATCTCGATTTTTTGCAGATTACTCTTGGCCTGGTGGAGAATGGCCTCCCCTTCCATCAGCCGGGAAGACGCCGTTTCGTAATTTAGCCGCACGGTGTCCCATTCCTTTTGCGCGATAACCCGCCGCTGATACAGGGCGTCATACCGTTCCTTGTTCTTTCTCGTATCTTCCATGACCTTCCGGGCGCTCAATACGTTCGCCTCTGCCCGGACGACGTCGTCAGGAAGGGTGCTCTTGTAAACATTGAGGAGCGTCTCAAACTGCTGCTGCCCTTTAATGGCACGGTCGAGGGAGGCGGCGGCCTGATCATGGCGGGTTTGTAATTCCGAGGCGTCGAGTTCGGCCAGGACCTGATCCTTCGTGACGGCCTGTCCTTCCTTGACATGAACAACTGTCACTCTCCCGTTCGCCTGGAAGGCAAGCTTCGCATCCCTGGCTTCGATGACGCCGGAATAATAGATCTCACTATTTTTGTTCTTCCATTGTCCGTAATAAACATATCCCCCCACACCGAGGAGCAGGACGATGAAGATAATCAGAATAATCCGTTTTTTCATATGTTCAATCCCCTTGCCCTATTTGATTTCTCCCATCGCCCTCTCCAGGCGGGCCTGGTTGATGAAATAATCCCCCAGGGCCGTGAAGTAATCCGATTTCGCCTTGGTGAGGAGGGTCTGGGCGTCCAACACGTCTGTCGAGGTGGCCACCTGCTCATTATATCGCTCATTATTGATACGGAAATTTTCCTCCGCCTGATTGATTGACTTCTGGGCGACAAATACCTGTTTTTCCGATTCCCGGACGAGGATATAGGCCGCCTTTACTTCAAAGGCAACTTTGTCCTTTTCGTGGGCCAGCAGGCTGGTGGCCTGATTTTGCCTTGCCTGCCGGGAGTCTACCTGATTTTTCGTCTTTCCCCATTCCCAGAAGGTCCAATCTGCCCTGGCCATAAGATACCAGTTCTCCATGCTCTTGTAGGCGCTGCCCTGAAGATTTCCCGAATCGCCGAAACGCTCATAATGTCCCACGGCGCTGACAGTGGGGAAGAAGTCGCCCTTGGCCGCTTTAACGTATTCTTTGGCCTGTTCCACCTTGAGGGAGTACGCCTTGATTTCAGGACGTTTATCAAAAGCTGTCTGAAAGCAGGTCTCGACGGTCTTCTCGAAGGGCCGGTAAGTAAGGATGTCTTCCACCTCGACGGGGGCGTTGATGTTGCGCCGCAGCAGGGTGTTGAAGCGGGCCTTGGCAATTTCAAGGTTGTTTTCCGCCTTGACCAGATTGTGTTCGCCGTTAGCTAACTGGACCTCTGACTGGAGGAGGTCATTTTTCGGGATCAGGCCGACGTCAAAGAAGTTCTGCGCCTCATTACGGTGTGATTTCAATTGTTCCACCGCTTGCCGGGCGACTTCAAGGATTTTCTCGGCCTTGAGAATATGGAAGTAAGAGGCCTTGACCTCTTCGACGATATTTTGGGTCGTCGTGGATTCATCAACCCTGGCGATGTCCTCGCCTTTCTTATTGGCCTGGTAATTGGCCGCAATTGTTCCGCCGGCGAAGATCGGTTGCCGGACCTCCAGTGCCCAGTTGTAGTTGTCCTGGGTACCCATGGTCATTTGGCTGGGTGGAATGGCGACCAAGTTGCCCCCCATGTTTATTGTCGATCCGGGAGTATTAACCCAGGGTGCGTCATTGAGCCGTGTGTAGCTGTAAGAGGTGCTCAGTTTGGGAAGAAATCCCGTGAAAGCCTCTTTTTTCTGTGCCTCCGCCCCCTTTACCCCTTCCTTGGCCGCCTGGATGACCATGCTCTGGTTAAGGGCCATATCGATGCTGCTTGACAGGGTGAATTTGCCGGGCGAATTCTCCGGAGGTCCGGTCTGGGCCGTTGCCGCTGTTGCTGCCAATCCCAGAACAATCATGATCGCTACGGCCAGAAAGAAGGGAGATGTCCCGGCGATTCCCCTGTATTCATGATTTACCGATGGCACGTTCCGGAGTTCCCCTTGGTTTCTTCCCTTGGATGGAGGGCTAAAAACAATTGCACCGTCATCGGGTTTTGGCATCCTCATCTTGCGACACCTCGCTTTGTTTCCTTTTTCAGGACGTAATCGGGCTCTTTCTTGATCCCCTGCAATATCAAATTTGATATTTCATTAACAACCCTCTCTGAGACGTTCACATCCAGCATGCGAATGAAATCGGGGATGTTCGCCTTCTTTGCCCGGATAGGACCAGTAGTTTTATACATAACAATCGCCCCTACAACCATCATGTGGATGATAAAGGGCGTCACATCTACAAAAGCCCCCTTGTTTTTGCCTTCTTCAATTATGGAAGTCACAATCCCGATAAGGCGAGCAAAATCTCTGACCACCAATTCCGGCAGATTCTGTCCACCCGAGGCGACTTCCCGAAGCAGGATAGGCCCCATACAGGGATTGCCTTCCACGGCGCCGGCGATACCGCGGATATAGGCCCGCAATTTTTCCTCCGGCGCCGTAGC
Source organism: Syntrophus sp. (in: bacteria) (assembly GCA_025355725.1). Taxonomy (GTDB): domain Bacteria; phylum Desulfobacterota; class Syntrophia; order Syntrophales; family UBA8958; genus UBA8958. The sequence goes on along the minus strand of JANXZC010000108.1, from coordinate 4,600 downwards.
CGCTTCAATCGCTCCGGAAATGGAATCGGCCACATGGCCGATGGCGTTATGGAGAATCTCCGCGTATAAGGCTTCTTTATCGCCGATGTGGTAATAGATCGTGGCCTTGTTTACGCCGGCCCGCTTGGCGATTTCGTCCACCCGGGCGCCGTTGAACCCCACCTCGGAGAAGATGTCCATCGCCGCCTCGAGAATCCTCAGGACAGTGGGATGTTGATTGTCTTTCATTGTTTGTACCATCCATTTAGTTTAACTAACCGGTTAGTATGTTTTCCTGACGAATTTGTCAAGAGAAAAATTTCTCTCCCCGAGATTCTTGAAAGCAGCCCCTGGTGTGATTCCGGGCTTGACCCGGAATCCAGTTATGGATTGAAAATGCTGGATTCCGGCCTTCGCCGGAATGACGATAGGGAGACTGAAGCGTAAGTTCACAAAGTTCCCTCCCCTCCAAGGGGAGGGCCAGGGTGGGGATGGGGTTTCTTACTATCCCTTTTCGAGGGCGATTTTCAGGACATCCATCATGTCTTCGACGAGATGAAAGTCGATATCCTTGCGAATCTTGGGAGGAATATCGGCAAGGTCCTTTTTGTTCCACTTGGGGAGGATGATGGTCTTGACGCCGGCCCGATGGGCGGCGAGGACCTTTTCCTTGATTCCTCCGACCGGGAGCACCAACCCCCGCAAGGTGATCTCGCCGGTCATGGCCAGATCCTTTTTCACCAGTTTGTTGGTCAAAAGCGACGTCAGGGCCGTCATGATCGTTACCCCTGCCGAGGGGCCGTCTTTTGGGATGGCCCCGGAAGGAACATGGATATGGATATCCACGTCTTCAAAGAAATCCTTTGCTATGCCCAGGGCCTCAGCGTTGGTACGGATGAAACTAAGGGCCGCTGTTGCCGATTCCTTCATGACATCCCCCAATTGCCCCGTCAGGGTCAGTCCTTTCTTGCCCTTCATGGCCGTCGCTTCGATGAACAGAATATCTCCCCCCACCGGCGTCCAGGCCAGGCCCATGACGACGCCCGGCTTCGATGTCCGGGCGGTGATTTCCGAGGTGACTCGTTCCGGGCCCAGATACCGGTGAATGTCTTTCTGGCGGATCGTCGCCTTTTCCATAACCCCTTCCGCGACCTGGCTTGCCACGCCCCGGCAGACGGAGGCAATCTCCCGTTCCAGGTTTCTTACTCCGGCCTCCCGGGTATAGCTGCTGATGATCAGGCGGATGGCCCCCTTGGTAAAGGAAATCTGTCCCGCCTGCAGGCCGTTTTCCGTGATCTGCCTGGGCAGGAGATACTTTTCGGCGATGTGGAGTTTTTCATCGACGGTGTAGCTCACTAATTCGATAATTTCCAGACGGTCCCGCAGGGCCGGTGGAATAGTATCGAGAATGTTCGCCGTGGTGATGAACATGACGTGGGACAGATCGAAAGGGATGTCCAGGTAATGGTCCATAAACGAGAAGTTCTGGGCCGGATCGAGGACCTCCAGGAGGGCCGAAGAGGGATCGCCCCGAAAATCGCTCCCCACCTTATCGATCTCGTCAAGCATGAAAACGGGATTGTTAGATTCCGCCCGGCGGATGCTCTGGATGATCCGGCCCGGCAGGGCGCCGATGTAGGTGCGCCGGTGTCCCCGAATCTCCGCCTCGTCCCGGACGCCTCCCAGAGCGATGCGGACGAACTTCCTTCCCAGGGCCCGGGCAATGGACTGCCCCAGGGACGTTTTTCCCGTACCGGGGGGGCCGACAAAGCAGAGGATAGGTCCCTTCGCGTCGGACTTCAGTTTACGGACGGCAAGGTACTCGATGATCCGCTTTTTCGGTTTCTCCAGACCATAATGATCTTCCTCCAGGACCTTCCGGGCCTTCCTGATATCCAGATTGTCTTCCGTGCCCTCCCGCCAGGGCAGGGTGAGAATCCAATCCAGATAGGTTGAGGCGACGGTATATTCAGCCGATGACGGATGCATCCGGTCCAGGCGCCGCAATTCCCGATCCGCCTCCTTTTTCGCTTCCTCGGGGAGGTCTTTCTTGGCCAGTTTCTCCCGGTATTCATCTACCTCCACCTTTGTCTCGTCATCTTCGCCAAGTTCCTTCTTGATGGCCCCGAGTTGTTGACGCAGGTAATAATCGCGCTGGCTCTTGTCCATATCGTCCTTGACCTGAGACTGGATCTTGTTTCCCAGTTCGAGGATTTCCACCTGATGATTGACGAGGCGGGTGACCTCTCTGAGCCGTTCTTTGACGTCGATCATCTCCAGGATAGCCTGTTTTTCTTCTGTGGGGACATTAATGATTGAGGCGATAAGATCGGCCAGTACTCCTTGATCTGCAATGGTCTTGGCCATGGCGCCGAATTCCTGGGGGAGGAACGGGGTCAGTTTTACGATCCGTTCGAATAGTCCCACGAGGTTCGCCATGAGGGCCTCGACCTCGATATCCTTGCTTTCCTGATCCTGGATAGATTCAATGCGGGCCTGAAGATATGGTTTGCCGGTCACGATTTCCCTGACGTGGAAGCGTTCGATGCCCTGCACAAGGAGTTGAGCTTTGTTTTCTGCGGTTTTGGCCATCTTCAGAATGACGGCGCTTGTCCCGATGGTGTAGAAGTCCTCGGCTCTATAGGTTGTCTCCGGCGGTGATTTCCTCGCCAGCACCAGGCCGATGATCCGGTCCTTCGCCATGGCTTCATCAACGAGTTGCAGGGATTGATCTCCAAAAACCTCCATGGGCAGCATCATCTTTGGAAAGACAATCATATTGAAGAGGGGAAGGATCGGCAGTGTTTCGGGAATGTGAATGATCTTCAAATCGTTCGTTCCATTTTTATCCGTCATGGGTTGTTTCCTCCTCTTGGTCCCATAACGGGAATGCGCCTTTCCCGCTCTGCGGGTATTTTCCCCAAGCGGACTTCGAGAAGCCCATTTGCATAAATCGCCTGGACCGTTTCTGCATCCACAGGCGCATGCAGGGCCAGGTGCTTCTCGAAATAGCCGTAAGGGATTTCTGCGAGATGGTAGCGCGTCGTTCCGGCAAGATAATGCTGATCTCGCTTCCCGAAGATTTTAATGCTCTTGCGGCTTACCTCAAGACGAATATCGTCCCTTGCCACTCCGGCAAGATCAAGGAGGACGATAATAAGGTCCGGTGTTTCATAGATGTCCGTGTGGGGGCGCCAGATATGTTCACAGAGGGTAAATGCGGGGCTGGCGATATGAAACATGTCATCCAGTACATCCTGGATTTCCTGTTCGAACTTGCCGCTATCGTTCCTGAACTTGATTTTGATATAGCCCATCTCTGCATTGATCCCCTTTCATGTTTATCTTTTTTCATCATATACAATGATCTTGACTTGTCAAGAAGCAAAGCCGGGACGTCTGAACACGGCTTTCAACGGGATGGCATCAGGGGATACTTTTTGTGAACTTGTCAATAACCAGGTGGCGCCTTGTAAACAGGGTTGTCTGCCGACCAAAAAGGTATTGCACTGTCTCCATATTTACCGTATGAGTCTAGCTGGTTCTCATAATGTTAAACAATTTTCATAAGCATGCCCGTCCCTTTCCCTTGGGATGCTTCTGTAACCGCGGGATGGGGGTTGTATTTATTGAAAGAGATCTATCATGAAAACAATATTTGTCACCGGCGGCGTCGGCTACATCGGCAGTCACACCTGCGTGGAGCTTCTTCAGGCTGGCTATGATGTCGTAATTGCGGATAACCTCTCCAACAGCAAGATCAGTGTCCTTGACCGCATTGAGACCATTACGGGCCGTCGACCCATCTTTTACCATGTTGACTGCCGGGACCGCGCCGCTCTGAAGGGCATTTTCGCCGCCCATCCCTGCGACGCCGTGATTCATTTTGCCGGTCTCAAGGCGGTTGGTGAATCTGTTGCCCGGCCCCTGTATTACTATGACAACAACGTTGGTTCGACCGTTGCCCTCTGCGAGGTGATGGCTGCCTGCGGGCTCAAGCGGATCATCTTCAGTTCTTCCGCAACCGTTTACGGCGATCCCGCTACGGTCCCTATAGGGGAAGACTTTCCCTTGGCCCCCGCCAATCCCTATGGCCGCACCAAGCTGATGATCGAGGAAATCCTCCGGGATCTCCGGATTGCCGATCCCGTCTGGCAGATTATCCTCCTGCGCTATTTCAATCCCGTGGGGGCCCACGAAAGCGGCCTGCTGGGCGAAGACCCCGCCGGCATCCCCAACAACCTCATGCCCTACATCAGCCAGGTCGCCGTCGGCAAGCTTTCCCGGCTCAGCGTCTTCGGGAACGACTACGACACGCCTGACGGGACGGGTGTCCGGGACTACATCCATGTTGTAGATCTCGCGCGGGGCCATTTGAAGGCCCTGGAAAAGATTAAGCAGGCGGACATCGCTACTTATAATCTTGGCACGGGCAGGGGGTACAGCGTTCTGGAGATGATCAAGGCCTTTGAAAAATCATCCGGGCGGCCCATCCCCTATGATATCGTTGACCGTCGGCCCGGTGATATCGCCGTCTGCTATGCCGATTCCGGTCTTGCCAAAACGAACCTGGACTGGACAGCCTCCCGGGGGCTTGATGCCATGTGCGCCGACACCTGGC
>JANXZC010000105.1 GCA_025355725.1 Syntrophus sp. (in: bacteria) | reverse complement strand
CATTTAAGCTTAAATGTCAATAAGTAAGTCTGACCCCATTATGACGTATGTCCGAAGCCGCCTTGACCTCTTGCGGTTTCATCCAGGGTTTCCTGCCGTCGCCATTGCCCCCGGCAAACCTGGTGAATAACCATCTGGGCCATGCGATCGCCCCGTCTTACGACAAAAGAGTTCTCGCCGTGATTGATCATGAGCAGCTTTATCTCTCCCCGGTAGTCGGCGTCGATTGTCCCCGGAGAATTGATAAGAGTTATTCCATGCTTCAGGGCCAGACCGCTTCGAGGTCTGATCTGGGCCTCGTAGCCGACAGGAAGGGCAATGGCCAACCCGGTGGGTATCACCTCCCGACGACCCGCCAGGATTGTGATCTCCCGATCGACGGCGGCGCAAATATCCATGCCGGCGGACTGCTCCGTCATATACCGGGGCAGCGGCAGGTCTTCGCATCCCGGCAATTGCGAAATTGCTATTTCGACCTCGTCAACTAACAATTTTGACAACCTTAACCCATCCCCACCCCGACTCTTGAAGGGGAGGGGGAAAATATCTGTAATTTATGGACTATTCGCTGTTGCCTATCCGTTCAAGATGTGCAGGGTAAGATCCTTCTCCGATACGGGCCCGATGGCGGCAATCGATATGGTGCTGGGATTGAACATCTCCTGCGCCAGCTCCTGAATATGCTCATGGGCAACGGCGTCGATCTTCGTCACGACATCTTCCGGGGGAACGTGCCGACCATAGCAGATCTCGTTTTTGGCCAGTCTGGTCATGCGGTTGTCCGTGCTTTCCATGGAAAGAAGAAAATTTCCTTTGATGAGTTCCTTCGCTCCATGAAGTTCCTTTGCCGTCAATGGCTGCTTGGCCATGCGCATAAGTTCATCGAAAATCAGTCCCAGAACTTCCCGGACTTCTCCTTTGCCCGTGCCCACATACACGGCCAGCATGCCCGTGTCGATATAGGGGGTCAGATAAGAATGAATGGCATAGGCAAGTCCCCTTTTCTCTCGAATCTCCTGAAAGAGCCGGGAACTCATGCTTCCACCGAGGACGGCATTCATCAGGAAACTGGCGTGGCGGTTTTCGCTGACCGAAGAAGGGGCGAGGGTTCCAATCATCATATGAACCTGTTCGAGATCCTTTTCCAGAACAGTAATACTTGTGGAAACAGCAGTGGGCAGGATGAAGGTTACTTTTTCCGTATCTTCGCCCATATCCCCGAAGACCTTTTCCACAAGTTCCACGAGCATCTCATGTTTCAGATGGCCCGCCGCCGTCAGGACAACATTCCGACCCCGGTAACGGCTGCGGAAAAACTTCAGCAGTGAGTCCCTGGAAAAACCCTCGACCCGCTCCCGTGTACCGAGCACCTGCATGCCAAGATGATTGTGCTTCCAGAAATTGGCCTCGAAAAAATCGTGAATATAGTCGTCGGGAGAGTCTTCCAACATGCTGATCTCCTGGAGAACAACGGATTTCTCCTTTGTGATTTCATCTTCATCAAACTTGGAATGATTGAAAATATCGGCAAGAAGATCTATCGCGAGGGCCAGATGGTAATCGGGAATCTTGATATAAAAAGCGGTCAGCTCCTTACTCGTGAAGGCGTTCATGACGCCGCCGACGGAGTCGATCGTGGAGGCGATGTCGAAAGCCGTTCTCCGCTCCGTCCCCTTGAAGAGCATATGTTCGATAAAATGGGCGGATCCATTGGTCTGCTCGTCTTCGTAACGGGAGCCGCATTCTACCCAGATACCGATGGAGATCGAGCGGACGTGCTCGATCTCCTCGGAAATAATGCGCATTCCATTGTCAAGGATCGTCTTATGATACATCCGCCCCCAGCGCATCCTTCCTGCTCAGGCGGATCTTGCCCTGCTTGTCGATTTCGATGACCTTGACCATGATCACATCCCCTTCGTTGACGACGTCCGTCACCTTGTTGACCCTATCCTTAGCCAACTGGGAAATGTGGACCAGCCCTTCCGTGCCTGGAATGATTTCAACAAAGGCACCGAAGTCAACGACCTTTTTAACGGTTCCGCTGTAGATCCTGCCGATTTCCGCTTCCTCGGTTAGCCATTTTACCATGGCCACAGCCCGGGCCGCCGCTTCGGCGTCACTGGAGGCGATGGTGACCGTACCGTCGTCTTCAACATCGATGGTTACCCCTGTCTCGCTGACAATCTGGCGGATGTTCTTACCGCCGCTGCCAATGACATCCCTGACCTTTTCCGGTCTCACCTTCACCGTGGTAATGCGGGGGGCGTAAAGAGAGATATCGGCGCGGGATTCGGCAAGGGTCAGGAGCATCTTGTCGATAATGTGGATCCTTCCCTCCCGGGCCTGCATCAGCGCCCGCTTCAGGATGTCTTCCGTCAGATTGTCGATTTTGATGTCCATCTGCATGGCCGTGACGCCTTCCTTTGTTCCACAGACCTTGAAGTCCATATCCCCGGCATGGTCTTCATCTCCCAGGATGTCGGAGAGGATGACCACTTCGTTACCTTCACTGAGGAGACCCATGGCAATACCGCCAACGGGCGCTTTGATGGGCACCCCGCCGTCCATAAGGGACAGACAGCCGCCGCAAACCGTCGCCATGGAAGACGAGCCATTGGAGGACAGGATCTCGGAAACGATGCGAATCGTGTAAGGAAACACATCCGCTGCTGGTAAAACGGGGGCCAGCGCCCTTCTCGCCAGATTTCCATGGCCGATCTCCCGCCTTCCGGGGCTTCCGATCCGCTTTGCTTCTCCTACAGAGTAAGCGGGAAAATTGTAATGGAGAATGAAGGACCGCCGCTCCTCCCCGCCGATAAAATCGATCCGCTGTTCATCCGAAGACGTCCCGAGGGTCATGGCGGCAAGGGCCTGTGTTTCACCCCGGTTGAAGAGGGCGGAACCGTGAACTCTGGGAAGGAGGCCGACCTCCGAGGAAATGGGCCGAATGTCTGTAAAAGAACGGCCGCCAATGCGCTGCTTGTCTCGGAGGATCTTATCTCTGAGGATCTTCCTGTCCAGACTTTCAAATATGCGTCCCACCACCGGAACCAGGGCGGCGTCTTCTCCGGCGCAGACTTTCTTGGCGTGATCCCGGAGATGATCCAGCTTGTCGTACCTCTCCAGCTTGCGTACGGTCTGATAAGCATCCTGAATGCCCGCCGCTACCGTATCGGCCACCTTCTTTACAAGTGCTTCATCCACAGCGACTTCCACCATGGTTCTTTTCGCCTTCCCGATGGCCAGACGCATCCGATCCTGCAATTCGATGATGGGACGCAGCGCCTCCAGACCGGCATTGATGGCGGCAATCAGGTCATCCTCGGCAACCTCGTTCGCCTCGCCTTCCAGCATGACCAGATTGACATCAAATTCCCTGCCCTGAGTGCCGGGGGTTATTTTCCTTCCCGTGAGAAAGATGTTGAAGTCGCTTTCTTTCAATGCTTCTGCGGAAGGATTACAGACCAACTGGCCGGCGATTCTCCCTACCCGAATACCCGCTATGGGTCCCTTGAAGGGAACATTCGACATCTCGAGTGCCGCCGATGCCCCAATCATGGCCGCCACACCCGAATCGTTCTCCGTATCCAGGGAAAGGACATTGGCCACAATCTGGGTCTCGTAGTAATAACCCTTGGGAATGAGCGGGCGAATCGATCGATCGATCATACGCGAGGTCAGGATTTCCCTTTCATTGGGCCGCCCTTCCCGTTTAAAGAAACCGCCGGGGATCTTCCCCACTGCATAGGTCAGTTCCTGATAATCAACCGTCAAGGGAAGAAAATCAAGTCCCTCGCGTGCGGTTTTCAGGGATACGACCGTAACTAGCACCACCGTATCACCATAGGTTACCAACGCTGCCCCATCGGCCTGTTCTGCCAGGTAATGGGCCTTTATCGACAGATTTCTTCCCGCAAATTCGCCCTCAAATATTTCTTTCATCTAATCTGTTATCCTCTCTGTAATGCTATTTTCTTAGGCCAAGACGCTGGATCACGGCTCGGTAACGTTCGACATCTTTTTTCTTTACATAATCCAGAAGTCGCCTTCTCTGACCAACAAGTTTCAACAGACCCCGCCGCGAATGATGGTCCTTCTTATGGACCTTGAAGTGCTCCGTGAGATATTCAATCCTCGCACTGAGCAGGGCAATCTGGACCTCCGGGGACCCGGTGTCTTTTTCGTGCAACTTGTATTGAGAAATAATTCCTTGTCTTTTCTCTGTATCTAACACTTTTATTCCTCCCTCTTTAACTGGTTATCTCTATTTTAATTTTCGTTGAATACCCTTAACAACCTCATGACGGGGACGTCATTTTGGAGTCCCGCCAGCTCCCGGCTCCCGCAAAGAAGCTCCGCTATCGCCACGAGTTCACCATCACTACCGGTCAACTTTACCATATCTCCCGAATCAAGAAAAGGAATATCATCGCGACGATTTACCATTTCCGCACGGGGGTGCACGCCAACCTTGATTCTTTTCACCCATGGGTCATCCGGCACAATGGTCCTCATGTCGGGAAGCAATTCCGCCATGGGGATGAGGCTGGCGCGGACCCGGTCATCATTCCCTTGCCTGTCTTTCCGGTCCAAGGAAATCGCCGCCGCCTCGGAAAAAATACCGCTGCGGGTCCTCCGCAACCCGGCAACACAGGCCCCGCAACCGAGGAGGTCGCCGACATCGGCACATAAAGAACGTACGTAGGTTCCCCCTGAGCAGGACATGCGAAACGTCACATAGGGGAGCGATATTTCTTCAACCTTCAACTGGGAGATCTCCACCATCCGCGGCGGCGGATCGACAATGATTCCCTTCCGCGCCCACTTATACAGGGCCCGGCCTTGTACCTTGACAGCCGAATAGCGGGGGGGTATCTGTTCAATCCTGCCCAGAAATCCATGCAGGGCATTCTCGACACTCTGGTCGGTGACCTGAGGTTCCTTTTCTTCCAGCACCGCTCCATCTATGTCCAAGGTATCCGTGCGAACGCCGAGGAGCATGGAAACCAGATAGTCTTTGGTTACGGACACCAAGAAAGGGACGAGTTTCGTCGCCTCGCCGATGCATACGGGCAGAACGCCGGTCGCCAAGGGATCCAGCGTCCCCGTGTGGCCCGCCTTTCTTACCCCCGCGACCTTTCGGACATCCAAGACAACATCATGGGATGTCACACCTGGACGCTTGTCGATAACAACTACCCCATTCATTTCCACGCCGATGTGCAAATAACCTCCAGGAGCCGTTTCTTCACGGTGTCAATATCTCCTTCAATCCGGCAGCCTGACGCATTGACATGCCCGCCGCCGCCGAACACTCTCGCTACCCGCTCGACGTTGGTCACACCCTTGGAGCGCAGGCTGATCTTGAAATTTCCGTCCGGCAGTTCCGTATATAGAATTGATATTTCCACGCCCTCGATGGATCTTGGCAAATCGACAAGACCCTCGGAATGCTCCCAGAGGGCGTCCGTTTCTTCAAAATCTTTAAGAAAGATAACCAGCGAGCCTACCCGATCCCGGCAATCAAAGCTCAGGGTCTGTATGACCTTTGCCAATAAACGAATTTTGGCCATGGGGAAGCTCTCATAAATATTTTCTGATATCCACTGGGGATCGGCGCCGCTTTCGACCAGATGACCGGCCGCAATAAAGGTGTCTTTCCCCGTGTTGCCATAATGGAAACCACCGGTATCGGTGATAATCGCCGTATAAAGATTCGTGGCCATCTCCCTGGTGATAGTCGTTTTCATCGCCGTCAGGAGGCGGAAAACCAGCTCTCCTGTGGAACTTGCCGCAGGATCGATCAATCTGACCTCACAGAATCCGCCATTGGAAAAATGATGATCGATATTCACCAGCGTCTTGACGGTCCCTATCCGGAGGGCTTCATCCCCTACCCGATCGAGTTCGCTGCAATCGAGAATGATGGCAACCTCAAAAGAATCCTGAGGGGGGAGAGTATTACGGATAATATCCGCTCCGGGAAGGAAACGGAAATTATCGGGCGTCTTGTCCTGATTATAGACGGCGACCTCTTTCCCGAGACCTTTAAGGAGGAAATAAACGGCCAGCTCCGAACCGAGGGCGTCACCGTCTAACTTGACGTGGGCCGTGATGAGAAACTTTTGATGACGATTAATGATGTCAACTATCTTTTGGATCATCCACAACCTCTTGTTCATGTATCCGGGCAAAAATCGTGTCGATGCGACTTCCGTAAGCAAAGGACGGATCGACGTAAAAAATAATCTCCGGGACGTAACGCAGCTCCAGGCGTTTACCAAGTTCCCTTCTCAAAAAACCGGTCGCCTTTTCTAGCGCCTGCTTCGTCTCGGGGCGGCAGGTATCCTGGCCCATCTCGACAAAATAGATCCTGGCCGTCCGCAGATCATCGCTGAGTTTGACCCCGGTAATGGTCATCTGCTTAATCCTCGGATCGGCGACTTCCCTGGTCAGGATATCGGAGACCTCGCTCATGATGCGCTCCGCCACACGTTGCGCCCTTTTAAAAGTCGCCATATTTATCCGCCCCTTCAGACTGCATGTCTTGCCACTCTGAATAACTGGTTATTTCCAGATTCGAACCGATGACCTGGGCAATGCCCATCTCTTCGATATAGTTGAATATATGATCAACTTTCGCATTAATATAGCGCCGGTCGTTCCCGACCACGCAAAACCCGATTTTCGCCTTCTTCCATGAATCATTGTCTCCAACCTCGGCTATGGAGACATTGAAGGTATTCTGCGTCCGTTTCAGGATTTTTGCTAAAATGGATCTTTTTTCTTTGAGGGACCTGCATTCCGGAATCCACAAGTCCACGAGCCCGGCGCCTACTACCATTATTTTAATTTATAGCTTTCTTTCGACTTGCTCGTTGACGTACGCCTCCAGGATGTCCCCTTCTCGCAGGTCATTATAGTTCTCCATCCCGATACCGCATTCGTAACCCGTCGCGACTTCTCTGGCGTCATCCTTCGCCCGCTTCAGGGAAGCTATTTTCCCGTCATATACAACAACGCCATCCCTCACCAGTTTGAGATTGGCACTTCGGGCAATCTTACCATCCGTGACATAACATCCCGCGATCGTCCCGACTTTGGGTATTTTAAACAATTGCCTTACTTCGGCCCGCCCCTGGACAACTTCCTTATATATCGGATCGAGAAGACCTTCCATGGCCGCACGGACATCTTCAATGACGTTGTAAATAATATCATAGAGTTTTATCTCGACTCCCTCTTGTTCGGCCACTTCGACCACCCGGCTGTCCGGCCTCACATTGAAACCAATGACAATGGCATTGGCTGAAGAAGCAAGCATGACATCCGTTTCCGTGATCGCTCCCGTAGAGCTGTGAATGACTTTCAGCCTCACATCTGCGGTGCTCAGCTTGTTCAGGGCCTCGGCAATGGCTTCCATGGACCCTTGGACATCCGCCTTGATGATCACGTTGAAATCCTTCACACCCTCCTTGATCTTCTGATAGAGCTGCTCCAGGGTGATCTTTGAGGTCGCGGAAAGTTCCTTCTCCCTTTCCTTTCTCGTCCAGTAATCGGCGATGTTGCGCGCCTTCTTTTCGTCCTCGACACAGAGGAATTCGGCACCGACCTGGGGGACGTTTGAAAATCCGATCACCTCCACCGGCGTCGATGGCCCGGCCTCCTTAACCCGCTTTCCCCGGTCGTTGACCATGGCGCGCACCCGTCCAGACTCCGTTTTCGATGCAAAGGCGTCGCCTTCCCGGAGGGTTCCTTCCTGAATGAGAACCGTTGCCACCGGCCCCCTTCCCTTGTCCAGCTTCGATTCAATGATAATCCCTTTTGCCGGTCTCTCCGGATCAGCCTGAAGTTCCAGGATATCGGCCTGCAGCAGGATCATTTCGAGAAGGGCGTCAATGCCCAGTTTCTGTTTGGCCGAAACCTCACAAAAAATGGTCTCCCCTCCCCATTCCTCGGAAACGAGGTTGTATTCTGTGAGGCCCTGTTTGATCCGTTGCGGATCAGCATCGGGCTTGTCCATCTTGTTGATGGCCACAATAATCGGGACGCCCGCCACTCGGGAGTGGTTGATGGCCTCTATGGTCTGCCCCATTACTCCATCATCCGCCGCTACCACCAGCACCACCACATCCGTCACCTGTGCACCTCGGGCACGCATGGCAGTGAAGGCCTCATGGCCGGGGGTATCAAGAAAAACGATGTCCCTGTCTTTGATATGGACATGATAGGCGCCAATGGCCTGGGTTATCCCGCCGGCTTCACCCTCGATCACTTTCGTCTCCCGGATCGCATCGAGAAGAGACGTTTTACCGTGATCGACGTGGCCCATGATGGTAACAACCGGAGCTCGTGGTTGCAGGTTACGGGAACCCGGATCATCCTGCTGAAAGGTATCTTCGAATTCGCCGCCGGATAATTCCACCTGATAACCGAATTCTCCAGAAATAAGCGTCGCCGTATCAAAATCAAGGGACTGGTTAATGGTCACCATCAACCCCATTCCGATGAGTTTGTTGATGACTTCACTGGCCTTTACACCCATCTTCTTGGCCAAATCACCAGCGGTGATCGTCTCGGAAATTTTGAGCCGCCGCTTACTGGCCTTAGGCACGGTAATGACTGTTTTTTGAAGCTTCACGACCCCGGCCTTTTTCTCATCCCGCCAGCGGGAGTTCCTCTCATCCCGATCAAGTTCTTTAGTTTTTCCCTTTCGATCGACAGCCTTTTTGATTAAGGCCTTATTGCGGGGAAACGGATCAGAGATCACCACTTCTACGGGTTTTTTACCTCTTTTTTTATCCTTATCAGGTTCCCATTTCACCGGTTTCTTCGCACCCGCCGGGGGCGCTACATCCCTGCCTGCAACTACGTCCGTTCTTCTGGGCGCGGGTTTTCTCTGGGCGCCGGCTCCTGCCAGGTCCTGTGGCTTACGAGGTGCGGTAATCCGGTTTATTTCTCTTTTTATCGGTTTGGGGGCAAGCGACGGTGTAACCGGGGGGGGCGGTTGCATAACCGGTTTGCCGACGACAGGTTCAGCCATTTCTGCCACGGCGGCTCCACTTGCAACGGGGGCCGGCGGCGGAGCCTCTTGAGGAGCCGGGGGCGATACAACCTTCGCCTCGGCGATCTTGTCTTCCGTAGGCTTCACTTCAGCAGGTTTCTGGATAACTTCGACAGGAACGGCAATCTCCTTTACGGGTTCGACAGTGGGCTCGGATATGGGTTTGTCCTTGACTTCCTCTGTTCCCCCCGCCACGGGAAGGAGTTCTTCTGTCGGTGCAGGCACTTCCTCTTCAACCTCGGTGCGTACCGCTCTTCTTCTGATGACCGTAGATTTTACCCGCTTCTCGACCACCTCATGGGGTTCAGCAGCTGAATAGTCCCTTTTAATCCTCTCTATTTCGCTGTCTTCGAGGGTACTTGAGTGGGACTTCACCGAAATACCCATTTTGTCCAGACGTGCGATCAAGTCTTTGTTATCGACCCCTAATTCCCTGGCCAATTCGTAAACTCTCATTTTTGACATGCTGATCCCCTCGCTAAAGCGTACTCAATTCTTGAGCTTTCAGATAAGTACCATTAAACCTTTTAGATACATTCATTGTTTACAGATTATCACTCCCCAGCGGCCCCAGCTTCCTCAATCATGAGCGTCGCCGCTTGCATCCAGCCCTCGGCCTGCTCTCTGCTCACCCCGGGAACGGCCATGAGTGTTTCCACGTCCACGGCGGCGATCAAGGCCAGGCTTGTGATTCCTTCCTTGAGGAGACCCTCGGCAATCGCTTCACTCATGTCCGGCAGGACCATCAGGTCGGTGCGGCTGTCTTCCTCCTGCTGAGCTGATGAAGACTCACTCTTGACATCGATTTTCCAGCCTGTCAGCTTGACGGCCAAACGAACATTCTGTCCATTTCTGCCGATCGCCAATGAAAGCTGGTCATCGGGAACAATAACCTCCATGCACCGATTTTCCTCATCAATAAGCACACGATCCACCTTGGCAGGCGACAAAGCTGCGTAGACATACTTGGCGGGATCATCGGAAAATGGAACAATATCAATCTTTTCTCCCCGCAATTCCTGGACCACGCTCTGGACCCGGGAGCCTCTCATGCCTACACAGGCGCCGACCGGATCGATATCTTTATCCCTGCTCTTAACGGCAATCTTTGCCCGCTTTCCCGGTTCTCTGGCAATACTGACAATCTCAATCAACCCCTCTGATATTTCCGGGACCTCCACTTCGAAAAGGGCTTTTAAAAACGCCGGATGGGTCCTGGAAAGGATAATCTGTGGCCCCTTGGATATCCTCTTGACATCACAGATAAATGAACGGATCCTCTCGCCCCGCTTGTAGACTTCCCGGAAGATTTGCTCCGACACAGGGATAACGCCTTCCGAGCGGCCAAGATTGACGATGATGCTGCCACCTTCAAATCTCTGGACAAAGCCATTGACGAGCTGCATCTTGCGGTCCTTGTATTCCTCATATATATTGTCACGTTCGGCATCCTTAACGCGCTGGATGATAATCTGCTTGGCCGTCTGAACAGCAATACGGCCAAAGGTAGACGTGTCAACCTTCATGCCCAGGCTGTCTCCAGGTTCCACTTCCTCATCCATATCCCTGGCTTCGGCCGTGGATATTTGCATATCCGGATCCGTTACCTTTTCTTCCACCGTCTTGAATTGAAATACCTCAATTTCTCCGGCCTCTTCGTTATAGTGGGACTCGATTTCGACGTTGGGTCCCATTTTCTTTCTTGCAGCATTCAGCATGGCCGCCTCGAGGGCTTCGATAATGATCTCCTTCTCGATTCCCCTGTCCTTGCTCATCTGCTCGACCAGCCGTTTCAGCTCCGAAAACATGCCCTCTTCCTCCATTCATCACTGTAAGGATGATTTTTCTTAAAATTATCTATAATCCAATAAGCCTTCAAGATTGGCCTTGATCACTGCTTCCAGAGGAACAGTAAAGATCTTTCCCGACAAATCCAGGATAATCGTTTTTTCCCCGTTTTCGCCTATCCGGTAATCCTTAAGGAGACCCTTGAAATTCCTTACGCCATCAATTTTATATTCCGTCTGGATGATCACCCGGCGCCCGAGGTACCTTATAAAATCCTTATCCTTAACTAGGGGTCGGTCCATACCGGGAGAAGATATTTCCAGTGTATAGGCTTCCGGAGGAACATCGTTCACGTCGAGGAGGTCGCCAACATGGTTACTGATAAGGGCGCAATCATCAATGGTCACTCCGCCGTCCCTGTCGATGTAAAGGCGCACAACCCAACGTGATTTCATCTGGATGCACTCGACGCAGACAAGCTCCAACCCCTCCGATTGAATCGCGGGTTCTGCTATTTCCCAGATACGGTTTTCGTAAATTTTTTTTAAAAAGCCCATTCTACACAGAAAAAAAAAGTGGGCAAAAGCCCACTCGTCAGAAATTCAACGATAATGTTGGTCCCCAGCTAACACAACTGCAAGGTAAATGCAAGCAAAAATCAAGGGCATCCGGGGAGATAAAAATGGAGCGGGCGACCGGGATCGAACCGGCGACGTCCAGCTTGGGAAGCTGACATTCTACCGCTGAATTACGCCCGCCCTCCCGGAAATACAGGGGACATATTAATCATAGCTGCCAATTTGTCAAGGCATATTTGACGGCATCGTAAAAAGTCCGGATGCTGCGTTGCGCTGCATCCTTCGTCACTGCGGCGTACGACAAGTACGCCTCATTCCTCAAGACTTGCGCGCCTTGCCTGCGGATCTTTTTACGATGCCGTCTATGGACTTATAATTAATCAGCTTCCTGCTACGCCAAGATCATTTCTTATTTATCGAGGCGCACGGTTATGGATCTGCCGTGGGCATCGAGCCCCTCCAGGGCGGCGAATCTTTCCGTCTGACGGCCGTAACGATGAAAGGCCTCCCTGGTAAAGGAAAGGACGCTCGTCCTTTTGACAAAATCATAGACCCCCAGGGGAGAAGAGAATCTGGCTGTTCCTCCGGTGGGAAGGATATGATTTGGTCCGGCCATGTAGTCCCCCAGGGCCTCCGGGGTGTATTGTCCGAGAAATACTGCCCCTGCATGCGTTATTTCGGACAGGAGCGCCTCCGGATTCTCTACCATCAATTCCAGATGCTCCGGGGCAAAACGGTTGGCCAACCGCACTGCTTCCCCAAGATCTTTTGTCACCAGAACAGCGCCATAGCGATCGATCGCCCGGCGGACAATTGCCTTCCTCGGTAAATTTTCAAGCTGTCGATAGAGTTCGGCAACAATCCGCTGGGCCGCGGCCTCATCGGTGGTCAAGACCACGGCGCTGGCCATTTCGTCATGCTCCGCCTGAGCGAGGAGATCGGCAGCCACGAAGGACACCGGCGTCGTGCCGTCACAGATGATCAGCACCTCGCTGGGACCGGCAATCATATCGATGTCCACGTGCCCATAGACCAGTTGTTTTGCTGTGGCAACATAGGCATTTCCTGGTCCGACAATCTTATCGACCCGGGGAATGGATGCGGTTCCATAGGTAAGGGCAGCAATGGCCTGGGCGCCCCCAATCTTGAAAATCCTGTTTACCCCTCCCAGCTCCATGGCCAGGGCAACCAGTGGATTAATCGTCCCCTCCCGCAGCGGGGTTACCGCAATAATCTCCTTGACACCCGCAATCCGGGCCGGGATGGACGCCATGAGCACTGTCGATGGATAGGAGGCAAGCCCGCCGGGGACATAAATACCTGCCCTTTCCAGGGGCGTAATCCGCTGTCCGATCCGGACGCCCTCCTCCGATTCATCCCGCCAGTCCTTCATGATCTGGGACCGATGAAATTTCTCTATCCGCGCGGCGGCAAGTTGAAGGACGGCGCGATCATCAGGGTCAACAAGGGCCGCCGCTTCCCTGATCTCTGCCGGCGATGCCTGAACCGTCCGGGGAGTCAAGACATAACCATCGAACCTCGCTGTATATTCAAACAGGGCGGCGTCGCCTCTTGCGGCCACATCTTGCAAAATGTCTTCCACTATGGTGCGCAGGGCCGGATCACCGCCGCCGCCGCGATTCATGATCCCCTGGAAGACCTCTTCAAATATTGCCTCGTCTGTCCTGATTACTCTCACTGAGATTACCTCGTCATGCTTTCACCCGCTCCATGGCCGCTCCCAGGCGGGAAAACTTTTCCTCAATCCGCTCATAGCCGCGATCGAGGTGATAAACCCGGGAGAGTTCCGTCCTGCCTTCCGCCGCCAGACCCGCGAGGATGAGTGACGCCGAAGCCCGCAGGTCCGTTGCCATGACCGGAGCCCCATGGAGTTTCGGAACCCCCTTGACAACGGCGCTATGTCCCTGAACAGCAATATCCGCACCCATGCGCATCAATTCACTGACGTGCATGAAGCGGTTTTCGAAAATCGTTTCCGTCATCAAACTGAGACCGCTTGCTACGGTCATGAGGGACATGATCTGGGCCTGGAGATCCGTCGGAAAGCCCGGATAGGCGAGGGTTTTGACATCCACACTCCGAGGCCGCCCCTTGGCGATTGCCCGGATAGAGCGATCCCCCACGACCATCTCCATTCCTGTATCACGGAGTTTGGCAATAAGGGCGTCGTGATGGCCGGGATGACAGTTTCTGATGCAGATGTCCCCCCCCGTAATTCCGGCGGCGATCATGAAAGTTCCCGCCTCGATACGATCAGAAATGATTGTTCCTTCCACCGGATGAAGAGACGGCACGCCGTCTATGCGAATGATGTCCGTCCCGGCGCCGATAATCCTTGCTCCCATGCCATTGAGGATTTCCGCGAGATTCACTACCTCCGGCTCCCGGGCGGCGTTTTTCAGCAGTGTCGTCCCATCAGCCAGGGCTGCGGCCATCATGATATTTTCCGTACCCGTTACCGTGATTATGTCGAAGTAGATGGTGGCGCCTTTCAAACGCCGCGCCTTGGCGATCACATAGCCGTCTTTCAGCTCCACTTCCGCCCCCATATCCTGAAGGGCGCGGATATGGAGATTGACCGGCCTGGCCCCGATAGCACAGCCCCCGGGCAGGGAAACATGGGCCTCTCCCAATCTGGCAACCAATGGTCCCAACACGAGGACCGAGGCCCGCATCGTGCGGACCAGGTCATAGGCGGCCGTACATGACTGAATATCCTCGGCATTGATCCGGAGCGAGCCTTTCTCGTCTGCAAAAACAACCCCGAAACTTCCCAGCAACTTTTTGATGGTTTTGATGTCCACGAGATCGGGAATATTATGAAAAGTATTCCAACCCTTCGTCAGCAGGGAGGCCGCAATGACTGGTAGCGCGGCATTCTTGGCGCCGCTGTTTTCAATTTCCCCTTCCAGTCGCTGTCCGCCCGTGATCAGTATCTTGTCCACGTTTATATTCTCCTTGCCAGGATCACCCGGTCGTAACCGGCATAATCCTGCCGACATGATATGTTTTCATATGAACCTGTTTTTAGCAACAGATCCTCAAGCCGCCGCCGCTGCGTAGCTCCTATTTCCATGATGAGATAACCGCCGGCCTCGAGATACTGCAAACCGCCGTCGATGATCTCCCGATGCAAAGAAATACCTTCCGATCCCCCCAGCAGTGCCTCGGAGGGTTCGTATTTCCTGACATCGGCGGGTAGGCTGAGGAATTCTTCATCGGAGATATAGGGAGGATTGGAGACGACCACATCGAAAACCCCAGAAAGGTCAGCGTAAAGGGATCCGACGCGAAACTGGATTCTCTCGGCGACACCCGCGCTAGCAGCATTCATTCGAGCCACCGCGATCGCTTCCGATGATATGTCCGTCGCAACCATCTGCATATTCTCCTGCGACGCCGCCAAGGCAACACTTATGGCGCCGCTGCCAACGCCGATTTCAAGAATCCTGGCCGGACGGTGATCAATCACGGGCAAAATCCTCAGGACCTCTTCCACCAGTATTTCCGTCTCCGGACGGGGGATGAGGACATGGCGATTCACATAAAAAACAAGGGACCAGAATTCCTTCTCACCAACAATGTAAGCTACGGGCTCATTGAGCTCCCGACGGGCCACCCACTGACGGAAGGATCGCAACTCCTGATCCGTCAGCAGGGAATGCCCCCGCATCAGGAGTTGCGTCCGGTCCACATGCAATACATGACACAGCAGGACCTCGGCGTCAAGTCTGGGGGTGACTATTCCGGCCTTGCGGAGAACTTTTACCGCCTCCTCGAGGCGCCCCTGTATTGTCATTAAGGGTGCGTCATCTTTCATTGCCTGCGCCGGTCTGACCAAGGGCCGCGGCCTGGAAATTCGCGCTCAGGGCATCAAGAAACATATTAATCTCGCCGTCAAGAAAATTCTCCAGATTATAGATGGTAAGTCCGATGCGATGATCCGTTACCCGGCCCTGGGGATAATTATATGTCCTGATCCGTTCACTGCGGTCACCGCTTCCCACCTGATTCTTTCTTGTCTGGGAAATCTCGGCATTCTGTCTCTGGATCATACCATCCAGAAGCCTGGCCCTCAGAACCTTCATGGCCTTATGCTTGTTTTTCAACTGGGACTTTTCATCCTGGCAGGAAACGACCATGCCCGTGGGCAAATGAGTTATACGAACAGCGGAATCAGTCGTATTGACTGACTGGCCGCCGCAACCGCTGGAGTGAAAAACATCGATCCTCAGCTCATTGGGATCGATGGTAATATCAACTTCCTCCGCCTCGGGCAGGATAGCCACCGTAACCGCCGAGGTGTGAATTCGTCCCTGGGCCTCCGTGACGGGAACCCGCTGCACCCGGTGGACGCCGCTTTCATATTTCAACCTGCTATAGGCCCCCTTTCCTTCGATCAGGGCGATAATCTCTTTAAAACCCCCCATGCCGCCCGCGGGTGAATGGCTGATCACTTCAACTTTCCAGTCATATCTTTCTGCATACCGGCCGTACATGCGAAAAAGGTCGCCCACAAACAGGGCGGCTTCATCTCCTCCTGTTCCCGCCCGTATCTCTAACAGGACATTCTTCTCGTCATTCGGGTCCCGGGGAAGGAGCAGAATTTTCAAACGGTTGCCAAGTTCTTCGAGCTGCTGTTTCAACAGCGGCATTTCTTCCTTGACGATCTCCTTTAGTTCCTCATCATTTTCTTTCAGGATTTGCTGAGCTTCTTCAATCCTCAATCTGATATCTTCATGGACGCGGTACGTCTCGACCAGATCCTGGAGATCGGAATGCTCTTTGGCATATTTCTGATAGAGAGCAGGCTTGGTAACGACTTCACCATCGCTTAAATACACCTGCAAATCCTCGAATCTGCTCTCAATTTCCTTCAGTCTTTTATACATCGTTACCTTACCGGGACAAAAGGGGAAACCCGCCTGATATCCTTCAGGAAATTTCCTTCCTGATGAATAGGGCGGCTACTTGTTAATACGGTTAAAATACAGAAAATCAGGGGGGATAGAGTCAACAGAACCGCAGACGCGGACAGCCCGGCCTGCACGATTAGATACACAGACCCACAACGGGATCGTGGCGGGAACTTCCTTAGCGAAGCTGAACATGATCATGAGCGAACTGTTGATCCTTCGTTCATGGCTTTCAGGAATACAATCAACTATCTTTTTTGTTCCCTAGGCCTGCATATTTTTTGTTGAAGCGTTCAACTCTCCCCGCCGTGTCCATGAGCTTCTGTTTTCCCGTTATAAAGGGATGACATTGGGAACAGATTTCCACCTTAATGTCCTTTTTCGTCGCCCGCGTATGGATGACGCTCCCGCAGACGCAGGTAATGGTGGTTTCTTCGTAATTTGGATGGATACCTTCTTTCATGCTTTCAACCTTCCTCCCTTAGAAAATGGGATCGTATTATAGTCCTAGAATCGAGAAATTCAAGAAATATTTTTCATATTTGTTGTTATGAATTCATGGAATCAAGAAACGCCTGGTTGTCTTCCGTCTTGCGAATCTTGTCTATCATGAAATCCATGGCGTCGACAGGGTTCATTTCCTGGAGAAGGCGCCGTAATATCCATATCCGGTTGAGATTGATTTTCGGGATCAGGAGCTCCTCTTTTCTCGTGCCGGACCGGACAAGATCAAAGGCAGGGAATATCCTTCGGTCGGCAATGCGGCGATCGAGATGGAGTTCCATGTTTCCTGTGCCCTTGAATTCCTCAAAGATGACTTCATCCATGCGACTACCCGTATCGATCAAGGCCGTAGAAATGATCGTCAGGCTGCCGCCGTTTTCAATATTCCGCGCGGCCCCGAAGAAACGCTTGGGTTTATGAAGGGCGTTGGAATCGACGCCTCCGGAAAGAACCTTGCCGCTCGGCGGGACAACGGTATTATAGGCCCGGGCCAGCCTGGTGATGCTGTCGAGAAGAATGACAACATCTTTCTTGTGTTCCACCAGCCTTTTCGCCTTTTCGATCACCATCTCCGCCACCTGAACGTGCCGGGTAGCCGGTTCATCGAAGGTAGACGAAACTACCTCTCCCTGGACGCTACGCTGCATATCCGTGACTTCCTCAGGCCGCTCATCGATGAGGAGGACCATAAGAATCACCTCGGGATGATTGGCGGCAATACTGCGGGCAATATCCTGAAGGAGCATCGTCTTGCCCGCTCGGGGCGGCGAGACGATGAGGCCGCGCTGCCCTTTGCCGATGGGGGTAAACAGGTCCATGATCCGGGTAGAAAAATTCTCCGCATCCGATTCGAGGTTAAATTTCTCCTCCGGATAGAGAGGCGTGAGGTTGTCAAAGAGAATCTTGTCACGGGATGCTTCGGGAGATTCATAATTGATCGTGTCGACCTTGAGGAGGGCAAAATATTTCTCTCCTTCTTTGGGAGGTCGTACCTCTCCGGAAATGGTGTCTCCCGTCCGCAGACTGAAGCGCCGGATCTGGGACGGCGAAACATAGATGTCGTCGGGACTGGGCAGATAGTTGTAATCCACCGCCCGCAAAAACCCGAAACCGTCCGGGAGAATTTCCAGGACTCCGGAACCGGAGATAAGTCCGTTTTTCTCCGTTTGGGCCTGAAGAACGGAAAAAATGAGGTCCTGCCTTCTCATGCCTCCGTAGCCGGCGACATTTAGGTCCTTGGCCAGATTGGCCAGATCACTGATGGGTAGTCTTTTAATATCTTCGATGTTCATGTGTGGATATCCTAAATAAAATCATTATATTGTCAGTCCCTGAAGGAATCGCAACCGGGACTTGGTCAATAACCTTTGGCAGATTATGCGTTTCCCTCTGGACGTAACGAATAAGAGTGTATCATGCAACGATAGATTATAAAGAAAAGTGGATTGCAAAAGGTCTGCTCATCTGAACGCCGGAAACTCTCCAAAACGGTAGGACTTGGCCTGCGCCTTTTTAAAGTGGCGGTATTTTTAGCCTATTGGAAATGTAATGTCAAGAAAATTTCTTCATGAAAGAATATTGTCATTTAACGTAATGAACTTAAGTTGTTACGCAATAATTTGATTCAACTCTTCCAGATGATCAAACCGCTCTCCTCGCCACCACCCTTTAAAAACTCCCATAGGAGTCAAGGAAAAAGTGCGCGCTGCGACGACGCAGAGTTCACCGGGAGCGTAAGCGATCCGGTGGAACGACTTGATGGCCGCACCTATCTTATATATCGAAGGCAAAACGTATTGCACGCCCAACTTCAACCATTCTTGGGAGAGGCAAAAATGTGATCAATGCTCCTATCTTCCCCTTCGAAACAGTCTGCAAGTGATCACAATTGACAGCACAATCCTGGGGCATGCCGTCAGCTTTCGAAAGAAATACCTCCGAGGGTATATTACGGATGGTAGTTGTGATGGGCGCGATTGTTACTTCTCCGAGGTATTCCAACACAGAATCTCGGGTCAGAATTAAAACTGGCCGCTTTTTATCCGGCGGTTTGAATTTGTACCAACGTATTTCACCGTGTTTCATTCATCACCCCAAGCCTGCTCAGTTTCCCAAACTGAGAACTCATTGGCGGCGGTTGGGTAACGCTCGTACCCCCGGCGATGCTTGTGTTCAAGTTGCTCAATAGTGCAGCGTGCAAGGGCGTCACGAAGCGCCTTTCTCGTGAACGCAGAACGATTTGTTCGGAGCTCCTTTGAAACGCGATCCACCGCTGTGACAAGATCATCATCAAGTGTCATCTGAATGGTTCTCATATCGCACCTCTATATGTGGCTTTTTATAGCTATATTAATCCACATTGTAGACTATGTCAAATCGATTTTTCCAGACAACACAAAGATAACCGGGAGTGGCCCGACAGGGCCGCGATCGGCTTCAGCGACGGCTACTTCAGTTATGCATTAATCAACTCTTCTGGATTAGGATTTCTATGGTAAGCCAGCCAGAAATCTTCTCGACGACTACATATTCTGAATATGAAAGCATGAACACCGGATCCATGTTTTCTCCTTACCTCTAACCAATAAGGATTGATGAGACCTGCAAGGTCGCCTTCAATCCTTATTGGTTGGGCGATGTTTTTCATTCATTCTTGTCCCTTGTCAGCGCCTAACTCCCCTTTTGTTTTTTCATCAAATACTTGTTGGGCTGCCATGAGACCGTCCATCGCCCGGACAAAGCCGACTATTGGCGCTAGCTGCAACATCATCTCAACGATCTCTTGCTCCGTAAAGCCCAAATTCAGAGCCGCCTTTACATGCACTTTCAGTTGTAACGTAGCTCCCAAGGTAACCATGCCGGCAATCGTAACGGCTTCTTTTGTCTTGATGTCCAAGCCAGGTCTCGCATATATCTCTCCAAATACAAACTCGAGCAGATACCGCGTGAAATCCGGGGAGATGAGATTCATTTTCTCGATGACAGCACTGCCCGCTTCGCCCTCCATTTCAAGTAGCTTCTTCAGCCCCTCGTTATATCTGGATGATTCCATTTGCCCTCCTCCGTGAAAAGACTGTTACTGCACAGTGCCTAGCGCCCAACGGCGAAATCAGCCGCGAGTGTAACGAGTCGGCTGGATTGTTTTGTTGGCCGCCTTATTGTCCCGCGACAAAAGCAAGGAATTCTTTTACCTTATCCTTTGCCTCTATAAAGGCCTCAACTTTGTCTGCATTGGAAAACTCAATCCGAATCTCGTATTTACGAAATTCTCCGGACCCCTCATAGACCGTGTGATGCTCAAGAAAGCGGACTGCATCCTCAATAGAAGAAAACTCGTTGATACGTCCATACAGCGGAATAACAACAACGCGCGTGACATGCCGACCGAGTCTTTTATTTAACGCATTGAAGAACCTGTCTATTGCTGCTTGGTTGCTTCTGACAAGATGGGCACGAATTCTCATCATGGCGGCCCTCGAAGCCTTTTCAATTTTATTAGTTGTACGTTGGGCGTTGATCATGCGGTTATCTGCCGCATGGTTGGTTTCTCCCTCAATTTCTAAGACGCCGTTCTCAAGATGATCCTCATATTGAGTCTGGAGTTCCTGCTTTTCGCGAGTGATGAAAAGAATTATATAGGGCGTTGCCCTAGGTTTCACAGCGCCCTTAGCTATGGCGTGGAAACTTTCATATCCCCAAGCTTCGGCCAAGTATGGCCTATCATACTGCGTTCCAATCTGGAGCTTATTAAAAGTTACTGGCATCTTTACCTTTTATGGTCCAACGGCGGCGGATGAGCTGCAAGCCCCGCAGGGCTGGGGGAACGCGAATGCGTTCACTCAGCCTGAGGAGCGGCCAGCTCTATTGCCTTGATAGGCGGAGCGGGAGCGGAGCCTAGCAAGGCAATAGCGAAGCATCCGCCGCCGATAAGCTGATCGGGAGCTTGCTCCCGGTCAGCTTATCAGTGTAATAGACGGAAAATATTCCGCCATATCAGACCATATAGATGGAATAATTTTCCACTTATTGTGATATTAAGATAAGATACACGGAATAATGGCCAGATAATTTTCCACTTATTACAAATCACCCCGCCAAATTCCACTTATTACGATATTGAGGTGGTAAACATGGAAAATAAACCGAAGTTCCGCCCTAATCCAAATCTCAAGTTAATGGACCAGGTTCGAGAGGTCCTTCGTTATCACCATTACGCTTATCGCACGGAGCAGACCTATTGTCAATGGATACTTCGTTATATCCACTACTTCGGCGGTAAGACCCATCCCCGTCTTCTCGGGGAAAAGGATATTGAGACGTTTCTCTCACACCTTGCCACCGAAGGCAAGGTGTCCGCCTCGACGCAAAGGCAAGCGCTAAACGCGTTGGTATTCCTCTACAAATATGTCCTGGACATCCCCTTAGAGGACAAGATCGCCCCGGCGCGGAGCAAGCGGGTGGCAAGTCCACCCACCGTGATGACCCAGGCCGAGGTTCAGCGTGTTCTTTCCGTCATGGAGGGTAAGCCTGCCCTGATGGCGAAGCTGATATACGGCAGCGGACTACGGCTGATGGAATGTATCCGTCTGCGCGTTCAGGATATAGATTTTGGGCAGAGCCTCATCTTCGTCAGAGGCGGCAAAGGCGGAAAGGACAGGACAACCATCCTGCCGAAAAACATACATGACGAACTACTCAAGCAAGTAGCGGCGGTAAAGTCTCTCCATCATCGGGAACTCGAGGAAGGTTTCGGCGAGGTCTATATCCCCGAAGCCCTGTCAAGAAAGTATCCCAATGCATCAAAGGCGATCGGATGGCAGTGGGTTTTTCCCGCCAAGCTGCGATCACTCGATCCGCGTTCCGGCAAGGAAATGCGTCAGAGCGGCAAACGCGGCATAATAGGCGCGGCTCACGCTGCTGCGGGGATTGGTCTTGACCAACGCACCCGCCGCCCGCAGATTATCGCGACTGATTTCTTTCCAGCT
>JANXZC010000090.1 GCA_025355725.1 Syntrophus sp. (in: bacteria) | reverse complement strand
TGATATAAGCTGGCTCATAGCGTCACCTCGTGCGTTGATGGACTTTTGTTGGGGAACAAAACCCATATATCACGCTTTGTGACGCTACAATACTAATAATTACAATATATTACAAGTTTTTCGCCCCTGCGAAAGTTGAGTGAATAACTTGTTCCCGGCGACTGCGTCGCCGGGAATCGCGGCGCTCCTTAAAGATATCTTCCGAATAGAAAGTTGACAGTCAACCAAAAGGAAATGGGACATGGTAATTTCGAGAATTGTCAATGAAAACCAACTTGATAACTGGGTCCGAGGCAATGCTGCCGTTGCGCAAGGCAAAATTGTAGAGCTGGTTTGGAGACTCGTTTGCGCTTCCTGCCCTCGGCCGAGTCATCGCCGATTTCCACTAGGAGACAGTATTGGTCAGCATGGGCCTGATGGGGAACTGGAAACAGCGATCGGATTCATCCCATTTGTTCCAGAGGGTAAGAGCATTTGGGAGATAGGTACCAATGTCGATGCCCATGCTAAGGCAAATCGTGACTACCATGATGCAACCAGAGATACACCGTTGGAGGTTAGAAGAGAAACAACTTTCATTTTTGTAACTCCCCTTTCGGGTAGACGTGACTGGAAGGACACTTGGAAAATTGAGGGGATACAAACGTGGCTCGCCAAAAAGAGAGCACGGGGTGAGTGGAAGGAAGTGATGGTTCTCGATGGGACTCAAATAACCGACTGGACTGGCCTGTTTCCTGCGCTGGGGCATTGGTTGGGCGCGGCAGTAGGTCAGTTGCCCGAAGACTTCGACACTGCAGAATACCATTGGCAGATCGTTAGTGGATTCGGAGCGCCGCCACCACTCGTTCCAGACCTTTTCACAATAGGACGGGAACAAGCGAGCGAGAAATTACGACGGTTGATTGTAGATCAAAACGATTCTCAACTTCGATTGGATACACGATTCCCGCAGCACCCGAAAGACTTCGTTAGTGCTTATGTAGCTTCGCTTCCTGAAGAGGAGCGTGTGGAACACCAAAACCGAGTGCTGATTTTCGACTCTGCCGATACATTCAAAAAAGCATGCTCGCTTAACGAATCACATGTGTTTATAGCAGATTTTGACTTGGAGAGCGCATCAGGTCCACAGCTGATTCAGAGGGCTTTACAAAGGCGGCACGCGATCATTTATTCATCGCCATCTGGTGGCCCCCCGCATGGAAACGCTTGTGAGCTTCTCAGCCCTCACGTATACGAGATGAAGAAAGCACTGATCCAATCCGGGTATTCTGAGGAGCGTGCCAGGTCCCTTACTAATCGTGCTGGTAGAGACCTGAATTCCTTGCTCCGGCTAATTCAGAATCTTTCAGCCCTTCCAGAATGGGCAAACCAATCTGAAGCAAGTGACCTTGCCATTGCTCAACTAATCGGCGAATGGCAAGATGAGACGGTCGGTGACCAAGAGGTTATAGGGGAACTTACGGGAAAACCATACGGGGAGTGGATTGCTAAAATTCGAAGAGCAGCCAGCGCCAAGTCCGCCCCCCTGGAATTCTTCGGCGGGCGCTGGAAATTCACTTCCCGTTACGAACCATGGCTTTACCTTGGCAAGCTGATCGGTGCTGACGTTCTGGAGCGATTTGAAAGACTGTCTATCACCGTTCTTTCAGAAGCTGACCCCAGGCTTGAATTGCCCAAGGAACAGCGTAATTCAGCGAGCATCCATGGGAAAGAGCGAAGGTATTCGAAGCAACTGCGAGGGGGGATTGCGGAAACGCTCGCGATGTTGGGTTCACACGGGGAATCACTGACAGCCTGCCCACATGGGAGGCCTCAACAGGTTGCGTCTCGGGTGATATATCAGCTATTGGGAGAAGCCGATTCAAGACGTTGGGCTAGCGTGAATGATGTATTACCACTTTTGGCTGAAGCATCACCTGATGATTTTTTGAGCGCTGTCGGAGGTGCAAGTGAAAAGCCTAATGAGCCATTTTCTGGAGTTTTTGCAGAGGAAGGCGACGTATTTTCTGGCGGAAGCTTCGTAACGGGCTTGCTTTGGGCCCTGGAATCATTGGCGTGGAGCGGCGATTACTTGGTTCGAGTGTGCAGCATTCTTGGAAATCTTTCATCTGTGGATCCCGGTGGGCAGTGGGCGAACCGGCCTGCAAATTCTCTAACCAGGATACTGCTTCCCTGGCTTCCGCAAACAGTTGCGGACGAGGCTAAACGTCATGCCTCGCTTCGGGCGATTGTTCGATCCAACCAGGATATCGCTTGGAAACTCTTACTGGATTTACTACCCAAACACCATTCGTCTTCAAGCGGCACACACCGCCCCAAATGGCGCATCTTTATTCCCGAGGATTGGAAAGATGAAGCTACTTATGGGCAGCGTTGGAGAGACGAAGCTTTCTATGCCGATCTAGCGCTTGAGCTTGCGGGAAATAATCCAACACGGTTGAAGGAATTACTACCATTCTATTTCGATCTAAATCCCCAATTCAGTAATTTTGCAGGAAAGCTGCGGGCACGCCTCCAGTCGATTGCCATTATTGGTCTGCCAGAGGATCAGCGACTTGAGCTATGGATGGCTCTTACTACCAAGACCGCGAACCACCGCAAATATGCAGACAGTGATGCATGGGTCGTTCCCGAGGAGGCCCTGCAGGCGCTGGATGCGCTTGCGGACAAACTCAAGCCCGAAGAACCTGAAGTGCGTCATAAGCGGCTCTTCTCGGGCCGTGACTTCGACCTGTATGAAGAGAAGGGAAATTGGGAAGCGCAACGTTACCTTTTACTCCGGCGTCGGATTGATGCATTGCGCGAAATCTTGGATCGTTGTGGCTTCAATGGTCTAAAGACGTTTTGGCGTTCCGTCGAGTCGCCGCACGAAGTAGGCAATGCTTACGGAGCTGACACTGAACGGGCAGATGACGCCCAAGTTCTCCCAATACTTTTGGAATCCGGTCTCGAGGCCGATTTCAGGTTTGCGGCGAGCTACATATGGAGACGTTTTCTGCTCAACCAATGGGATTGGGTATACAGCATCGACCGGTCGAGCTGGTCCCTACCAGCTAAAGCGAAATTCTTCGCCGCATTGCCATTTGTGAACAAGACCTGGGAATGCGTCACCGACGAATTACCTGAAAACGATTCGGAGTACTGGAAGCGCGCCCAAGTCCATCCGGATCCAAATCATCTTGAGAGCATGGAATATGCGATCGACAAGTTGCTCAAAAATGAACGATCGGATGCTGCCATTCAGTGCTTCTGGTTAGGTGACCTTTGGGGCAGGGAGTATTCTCACTTAGGCCTTCGTGCTCTCGAAGCGTTTAGCGATATTAACCATATTGACGCGCATGCCATTGAAGAAGTCTTTAATCACCTCCAAAACGATGAGACGGTCGACCAAGAGCGCCTTGCTGCCATGGAAGTGAAATTTCTCGGACTGCTAAATAAGTTCGGCAGTGCACGACCGCAAACACTATATCGTAAATTGGCTGAAAGTCCCGACTTCTTCTGCGACGTGATCCAAATGATCTACCGTTCAACCAAAGAAAAAGAAGTTGATAATAAATCCGAAAAGAAACCTGAAGCAGACGAAAAGACCAGAAGTATAACCGAGCGCGCCTACGGTCTATTGATGGATTGGGATTATCCGCCTGGATCTATAGCCAATGGAACCTTTGATGGGAAACGTCTCCACCAATGGGTGGCAGATGTCAAAAGAAAGTGTTTGGAAACTGGTCACTGGGAGGTCGCTTCGCACCAAATCGGCGAGGTTTTGTTCTTTGCACCGCGGGACGAAAACGGTCTGTGGTTGGAAGCGGTGTGTGAATTATTGGATTCCAACGAGGATTTGGAATTCCGACGAGGTTTGAGAATGCGGATTTTCAACTCTCGCGGCGCTTATTGGTTTTCCGGCGGAAAAGAGGAAACCAAACTAGCAGAAAATTGGGAAGGTGTTGCTGACCAAGCGGATAGCAAAGGTTTTTCGAGACTTGCCACTGTGCTTCGCGAGCTTGGAAAGACTTATCGTGAAGAGGCTAAACGCTCAGTCTTAGAACATCGACATAGATTTGACTAACGCTATATGTTTGATGAAGCCAATGCGGTCAAACAGACGATCCTTGGTGTGCAGTGTCAGCCATGGGGGAAATAGGTGCAGCTTTCAAATCGTAGATACAGAAACGAACAATCGCATCAACTCGGACTGGCAATTCCTCTGCGCTTCATTGCCAGCCGGTTATGCGGAGCGTTCCCGGCGACTGCGTCAACGCGACTACTCTCTTTCCAATGGTAATAGTCAGTTCTAAAAAATGCCTACTGTTGCACAGTTGTAGATGAACAGGGAAATCGGCATCGCAGTATTTTTCTTCACGATGCCTGAACAGTTCCGGTTGAAAGCTGCCACACAACGCGAGTTTCACGCCTTCTTGACTTCAATAAAAATGGTGATCAGGACTTATTTTGGCGCAACGGCAGCCTGCTGCTGTATGCTCAGCAGCTGTTGTTCGATGAAATCCGTCAGGCCTTTCAGATCGTCGCGGAGCTTCACGAGATCGCGCTGCTGATAGTTTCCGGCGCTCTTCGTCATCGAGGTCTTGATGCTTTTCATGGATGAATTGCACCTCCGGGGGAAGCTTCAGGAGCGACAACATCCGATTGATGGATGATACTGATTTTCCTGGCACTTTTACCAGTGTACCCAGTGTGGGTACATACTCGCTTTTTACCCGCCCCAGATCCATTTTGTAAAGGTAGAAGAGGTTCAGCAGGCCATCGAGATCCACTTCGCTGTGGCAGGCGTTAAAGTAGGAAACCAGGGCATTCGCCGTATCTATTGGATCGAGGTCCTCACAATAGTACTGGTGGCTACAATGCCAACCGGTATTGATTGCTATGTCTGATTGATGACGTCTGACTACAGGCCGAGCATGATTGATATAATGCCGAAGGTCATGAACAGAGTCGTGTACATCCCGCCGTTAAGATTTACAGTTTATTCATAATATCCTTTTCGTCGGGCACCTGGTCATCCAAAATCGGCGCTTCCAGCAGATGGCTCGGCAGGAAATATTTGTTAGCGATTAGTGTCGGTATCACGGCACTGGCGATGACTGCGCCGACGATAAAGGAATACTGTTCCTGCGTGATGATTTTATTGGTTAAACCATATAGCGCGGAGATTGTTCCGAAGGTCAGGCCGGTGGACATCAGCAGCGTATAGTACCATTTTTCTTTTTTATCCTCCCGGAAACGACGAATAGCCGGATAAAGACCGAATATCTTGGTAATAACTTTGCCGCCAAAGAGCACAAGAAAGATAACGGGTGCCGCAAGCAACGCCGGTATGGACACCAGGGCGCCGGCTCTGAGAAAATATAGAGGGGTCAAAAAGCCGATTGTTAATGTCCTAAGCCTCCTGACGAAATGACCGTCTGCTTCCATCGTTTTTGCCAGAACCATTCCGAAGACATAGGCGGGCAACACCGGTTCGCTGCCTGCCCATAAAGCCAAAACGCCCATGGACAGCAATATGAAGAGAACCCATTTTGCGCGGATGGCGGCGGTTTTATAGGCGAAACGGCGAACAATGAAATCCGTCATCGGGCGTAACGTAAAAATCAAAATTATTGTCACTGCAATGAATATGACGGTTTTGTATGTGAATGGCGCAAATATCAACGCTAGTGCGATTACGGTTCCCAGGTCATTGACGAAACAGGCGCCAAGAATCCCTTTACCGAATTCGGTTTTATTAAATCCGTACTCGAGCATGACGGCATAAACCACGGCCATGGAGGTTGTAGATAGTGCGATGCCGCATAATAAACTCGCTTCCCTACTCCATCCTATGAGGTAGAATGAGATTAGAAAGCAGCCGATAAAGGGCGCAGCAAATCCGATCAATCCGATAATGGACACTTCCTTGATTTTGCATTTCATGACGTCGGGGTCCAACTCCGCACCTGCGAGAAACGTCAACAACATAGCGCCCAGGCCTGTGCAGAATTTCATCCAGTCAGCGTTTAGAGACAGTTTTTCAAAGTAACCGAGCTGGAAAGCGGCAAGGCCGATCATGGAGCCGACGATGATTTCCATCAGGGCAATAGAGATTTTCAGGCGGTTGGCTAAAACGGTGGATAAGACGGCGGCAAAAAACCAGAATGCCGCGACAAGATAAATCGCATCCATGCAATAACTCCTTAACGAGAATTTGGCAGGAGTTATTAGCAACAAATGCGGTTAAAGGTGAACCCCATCACCTGTTCGATAAAGAATTGAAATCCTCACGACGGCGCTTCACTAAGCCAATTTGAATACTTTTGTCAATAAAGAATTGCAGCATCGGTATTCTATGTTTAGTCACAATGGGTTCCAGCTACCGGCAGTCTCTCTCCATACAGTTGATGATGACAGAGATAATCTGCTCAGTTCTGATTTTCCATAGTCTATCGAACATCAACCATTTTGATTTCGAAGGTCAGGTTGCGACCAGCAAGGGGATGATTGCCGTCGATAGTGACTTGATCCCCTTCGATTTTTGTAATGCGGCCATCCACCTCGCTGCCGTCCATGCGGGTAAAAGCAACCTCTGTCTCCAGAGCCAGTGTTGTGCCTGCAGGAACTTCCGCAGATGTCACGATCCAGATTAAATCCTGATCTTTGACCCCATAGCCGTCCGATGGCCTGATGGTGACGGTCTTGGTTTCACCCGCCTTCATTCCCATGACGGCGTTTTCAAAACCCTTGATGACCTTGCCCTTTCCCACCTTAAATTCCAGAGGATCACTGCCGATGTTTGTCTCGAAGACCTTGCCGTCCTTGAGTTTTCCCGTATAGAAGATCTTTACCCAACTGCCCTTTTTCACTTGTGACATGATTGACGATTCTCCCTTTTCTATTCGACAGATAAAGCAAACCTACAGTGGTGATTTTTATCATACCCAGTTCAAAATTTTATTGCCAGAACATTTTCGGCAAAATTTATAAAAAGTTCGCCGCGCGAACTTTTGCTATAACATTCTGATATTATAAATTATTTTACTGGGAAAGTTTTTGAGTGTCGCCTTTTTAGAATGAATATGATATATGTTAATCAATAACTTATCTAACGCAGGAGGTTATAATGAAAAAGTCATTGGGCGCTAAAACGATTTTATACCCCACACCCGTTTTGGTTGTGGGAACATATGACACACAAAATAAACCAAATGTTATGACCGCCGCCTGGGGTGGCATCTGCTGTTCCAGTCCTCCATGTGTCGCCGTTGCTTTGAGAAAAGTCACTTACACTTATGGCAATATTGTTCATCAAGGAGGTTTTACAATCAGCATCCCCTCTGAACAACATGTCCGCTATGCCGATTATTTTGGCTTGGTCTCAGGAAAGAAAACTGATAAATTTGCGGCAACAGGTCTGACGCCGATAAAAAGCAGCCTGGTCAACGCCCCGTACATCCAGGAATTCCCTTTTATTCTGGAATGTAAACTGATTCAAAAGATGGAGCTTGGATTACATACGCTGTTCATCGGAGAAATTTTGGATATCAAGGCCGATGAAGGGGCTCTTGATCATAAAGGGCAGCTGGATATTGAAAAAGTAAAACCCATTTTATATGCCCCGGAAGCTAATAAATACTATGGTACGGGAACATTTCTGGGAAACGCGTTCTCCATTGGTCAGGATGTAAAAAAGAAACCATAGAACAATGTCAAGGGTCATAAAAGTTTCTGCATGCTGATTGAGCGGTATGTAGTCGGAAAGTGGGCGATACTATTTTTGCCGACTATTATGTAGCTCGACGGACACAAATGGCAGACGCTTTTTTTCAAAGCCCTGCCGCCTCTTGGATAATACCCCACAATTGGTCTTTTCCCTGACCGCTCAGGGCGGAAAAGAGGAGCGGCTTTTGGAGGCCGGAAATACCCGCCTGCTCCTCGATAATACGTCGCCGACCTATGACCTGATTTTTTGACAACTTGTCCGCCTTCGTCAGGACCATCTGCCAGGGAAGTTGATTTTCCTCCATCCACACAAGGAAGTTCCTGTCATCCTCCCGCAGATCCCTGCGGATATCCAGAATCATGATAACGAGAATCAAGTTTCCTCTCTCCCGGAGATAGGTTTCCACCATCGGTCCCCAGCTTATCCTGATTTTTTCAGGCACCTTGGCAAACCCGTAACCGGGTAAGTCAACAAACGATATCTGATCATTGATCATAAAAAAGTTAATGGCCTGCGTTCTTCCCGGGGTCCGGCTCGCTTTCGCCAGATTATTACGGTTCACCAGGACGTTGATAAGAGAAGACTTCCCCACGTTGGAACGCCCGGCGAAGGCGATTTCCGGCCCCAGCGGTTCGGGATAATGGACAGGAAGCATCGCGGTTTTGACAAATTGTGCGGAAAGTATTTTCATCGAAGGATTAATCCTTTTCGATGGTAATGCCATATTTTTCGAGTTTTCTTTCGAAGGTTGGACGGGAAATGCCGAGGATATCGCATAATTCTCCCTTTGTTCTGTGGTTGTTATCTTTGATTACCCGGCGGATATATTGTTCCTCCACCTCATCCAGGGTCATATTTTTCCCTGGCTCGATATTGATTTCAGCTTTCTTGCCATTGGCGCCATTGACGGCGTCATCTCCCAGTTCGGGAAAGTCGCCCCGGGTGAGAACCTGGCTTTTTGCCACCACGACCGCCCTGGTCAGGAGGTTTTCCAGTTCCCGGACATTACCGGGCCAACGATATTTCATAAAAATATCCATCATTTCTTCGGAGGCGCCGATGACCTTCTTGTGAAGCTCCCGGTTGATCTTGGTGAGGAGATATTCAACCAGTGCCGGAATATCTTCCCGCCGCCTCCGCAAGGGTGGAATGCGGATGGAGACGATGTTCAATCGATAGTAAAGATCATCACGAAATTTACCTTCCTTGACCATCCCTTTGAGATCCTTATTGGTTGCCGTAATGATCCTGGCATTGACCTTGATCGAGTCTTTGCCACCCACCCGCTCGAAATCCATTTCCTGAAGGACCCGCAGCAGCTTGGCCTGGAGATTCACAGACATTTCACTGATTTCATCTAAAAATACCGTTCCGTAACGGGCGAGCTCAAATTTTCCCAACTTTCGTACCACCGCCCCGGTAAAAGATCCTTTTTCGTGGCCGAAGAGTTCCGACTCCAGCAGCGTTTCAACAATGGCCGAGCAGTTTACGGCGATGTAAGGCTCATCGGGGGCGGTGTTGTTGTGAATCACCTTGGCGATAAGCTCCTTTCCCGTCCCGCTTTCCCCCTCAATGAGAACCGTGGTCCGGCTCTGGGAAACAACGCCGATAGTTTTGAAAATCTCCTTCATCTCATTGTTGTTGCCGATGATGTCCCCTACCTTGAAACTCCGCGACGGCTCATTAAGGAGACCGCTGATCTTCTTTTCCATCTCCAGGGTCTTCAAGGCCTTCCTGATGGCCATATCCAACTCTTCCACGTTGATAGGCTTATGGATGTAATCGAAGGCCCCTCCCTTCATGGCCTTGATGGTGGAATCCATGTCGTGATAAGCGGTGATCATAACCACCTTGACATTCTCCTCTTCTTCCCGCAGGTCTTCAAGGACTGTGAAGCCGTCGATGTCAGGAAGGCGTATATCGAGAATCACCAGGTCGGGAGCATGTTTCACAAAGGCATTGAGACCGTCGGTTCCGGTGGCGGCTGTATATACCGTATACCCTTCTTCCGTAAGATAGAGATCAAGGCTTTCCGCGATGGAACTATCGTCGTCAATAACCAGAATTTTTGCCATGAGGCGCTCCTGAGGTGTCTATTCTGAAACATTCAGGGGAAGCGTAATAATAACTCTCGTCCCCTCCCCTTTTTTAGTTTCAATCTCGATGTTTCCCGTATGCAGATCAATAATCTTCTTGACCTGGGTCATACCCAACCCTGTTCCGTAACGCTTCTGCGTAAAAAAAGGATTGAAAAGATGGGTAAGGGTCTCCTCGTCCATCCCGCAACCGTCATCCACGATTTCAATGGATAGCTCATGCGGTTGGTTCCCCGATTCTCTGACAATTATCTGAAGATGCCCCCCATCCTGCATTGCATCGATGGCGTTGCGGAATATATTAAGAAATGCCTGCTCCAGCATGACGCCGTCAATGTTCGGATGGGGCAATTCAATCTCGATCTGCTGAATTATATCGACATGCTTATCCAGGACGGCCTTTTCCACCATTTCCAGGGCGTTTTCTATGGTTCTCCGCAAATCGGTGGGGACCCTTTTCGGATCTCCGGGCCTGGCGAAGATAAGGATGTCATTAACCAATTCTTCCAGGTGCTCCACTTCCCGCTGAGCAATTTTGAAACGCTTCAGATCATTGCCTTCCGGCTGAAGCCGTTTTTCGAGAATTTGCAGGCTCATCTTGATGGATGAAAGGGGATTGCGAACCTCATGGGCGATACCGGCGGATAATTGGCCAATCGCCGCCAGTTTCTGGCTTTCATAATATTTTTTTTCCAGCTCCTTAAACTCCGTAATCTCCCGGCGGACCATTACATAACGGTCCTTCGAACCCTTGAGCGGGCAGGGGGTAATCAAATGATATTGTCTGGTCCCTGCGGAAGTTAACACTTCCATTTCAAAGGGCCTGAAATTGCCCTTCCTGATTTCTCTCCATCTGGCTATAAGGTACTCTTTATGTGCCGGGGCGAATTCGGTAAAGTGCTTTCCCTTGATCTCGGAGGGTTCCAGACCGTCGCCACGTCCACGGCTTGCGTAGGTAATAATGCCCTCACTATTGAGTTCGAAAAGGGTATCCGGAGAGCTCTCCAGAACGGTCTGCATATAGTTGTAGAGACCTTCGATTTCCTGTCGAAGCCGGATGTTCTCCGTTAATTCATTCTCCATGGTTTCCGCGTATTCTTTCAAGTTCCGAGACAGCTCTTCTTCGCGGGTTATGTCCTGCAGGGTCTCAACGGCAGCAATAATCTCGCCTTTATCATCGTAGATGGGCGCTGCCAGAAAATAAAGGTGCCTGCTCTTCCCACCCAGGTTGGGATAAAAGTCCCAGGCTTCGTAAGCCCCGTTGATGACCGTCGATTTTTGCACCTTCTTTTTTCCGTAATATTTCTCCAGATCATTGATGTCATTATCTACAATAAGGTCGGCAATAACCGGTCGTTTTTCCGGATAGAAGGGGACATACTGCCGGTCCGTACCGATAAAATATTTCCCCTCGTAGCCGCTCAGTTCCGTGAAGGCACGGTTCCAGAACATGATCTTATGATCCTTATCGATGACAAACATGGGGATAGGCGACCCCTCGATGATGCCTTCGATCGTCTTTCTCAGGGTGATGTTCTTTTCGAGTTCCTCCCTGATATTTTCAGTATATTCCTTGAGACTGAGTTCCATCTCTCTTTCTTTGGTTACATCCTGCAGGGTCTCAATGGCCGCAATGATCTCGCCGGTATCATCATAGATGGGGGCCGCCATAAAATAGACATGGCGACTCTGGCCGCCCAGGTTCATATAGAAATCACGCGCTTCATACGCCCCTTCCACCCGATCCGATTTTTTTACCCGCTTGGTGCCATAAAATTTTTCCAATCCGTTGATGTCCTGATCGACAATCAAATCCGCAATCAGGGGCCTTCTCGTGCCGTAGAAGGGCATGTAGTGCTTATCCGTGCCGATCATCTCCCTGGCCGGAAAATCTGTAAGTTCCTCGCAGGCCTTATTCCAGAAAATAACCTTGTGCTGCCTGTCAATTACAAACGTGGGAATTGGCGACCCTTCGATAATGCCGACGTTGACCTTCCACTCTCTGAGGAGTCTTTCCTCCACAGCCTTACTCATGGTCTTCGCCCCTTTTTTTCTTGTCCCTATGTTCCTTCACGGCCATCAGTACGTAGACGCCTACGGCCGCACCCAAAGAAATAATAAGATTCACGAGACCGCTTTCGATACCAATGACCCGTTGACATATCAACCATACAACCAGATAAGTCACGGCTGTTAAGATTTCTTGCATGATTGAACCTCTTGATGATATTATTCTAAATCCGGGTGAAACAATAGCCCGGCGATACTACTTGTGTCTTTGTAAAAATTCAATCAAAATATTTATTCGACATTTCATTCAATTTACCCGGCCGATTGAATGAAATGTTCAATGGCAAGGCGATTTATCGGCTTCACCAGTAGCGATGGATAAAAAATTTAATAAATGGTTGTAGCTTCTTAAGGGTTATCTTGATCATCTTTCGCTTTAATGGCATACCTGTTGCACAAAACGGCGCAGTTCGAAGACATTTTTCCTTTCCCAGATACAGGAAGTGTGTTAAGGGGGGGGAGAAAAAATTATAAGTTGCAAAATGAAAGGAGAAGAGAAGATGTTAGGGAAATTAGGAAAGAAGTTGTTAACACTCATGACGACGATGGCGGCAGTACTTTTATCCTCACCAGTCGTATTTGCTGCGGAGGCTTTACCCGGCGCAGGTGAGTCTTATGTGAAGGTGATTTTTACAGTGGGCGCTATGGTTGCCGCAGGATTTGCCATTGGTCTCGGTGCGATCGGCGCCGGCGCCGGTATTGGTAATGCCGCTAATGGCGCATGTCAGGCCGTCGGAAGAAACCCCGGGGTCCAGGGAAAGATCATGACCGTTATGCTCGTCGGTATGGCCATGGCGGAATCCGTTTGTATTTATGCGCTGGTTGTTGCGCTGGTTCTTCTCTATGCCAACCCCTACGTAAAGTACTTTTTGGGTTAATCCGACAAATGAAATTAACTTCAAATTGAACTACAGTTAGGGGGAAATAGAATGTCAGAGAAGAAACAAGATAAGCAGTTTTTCACTGTCGCGAGGGTATTCTTCCTGCTTATCGTAATCCCCTTATCACTGATGGCGATCCTTATCGCCAATGGGATTTTCAAATTAGGGGTTACAGTAAAAGAGCGGGCTGTAAACGTTCTCGACCAGAAATCTCAGGAAGAAATCAAGATACGTGCCATGAACATTGCAGACGAAGTGACAAACTTCCTTACGGAACGTAAGAAGGATGCACTTGTTGCCACGATTATCCCGGCCACTGAGTCTGCATACAAACAATTTGTCAATGAAAATCGCAGGAATATCTGGATTAAGGAAGGAGACAAGCTAAAACAGGTCTCCGCCCCCATTTATACGGAAATGACGTTCATTGACAAGAATGGCAACGAGGTGATCAAGATTACCAATGGAGAGATCGCCTCCAAAGCAAAACTCACCAATGTGAGCATTC
Source organism: Syntrophus sp. (in: bacteria) (assembly GCA_025355725.1). GTDB lineage: Bacteria > Desulfobacterota > Syntrophia > Syntrophales > UBA8958 > UBA8958. The sequence goes on along the minus strand of JANXZC010000090.1, from coordinate 27,119 downwards.
CGGCGAATACAACCTACAAATCAGAAACATACTTTGCATCTGCAAAAGCCTTTAACAAGGGCGATGTCTTCGTCTCCCCCGTAACAGGCTGGTATGTCAACCGTGCAGATTTTGAGAAGGGGAAACGTTTCTCCGGTGTTATCCGTTTCGCCACCCCCCTGTATGGCAAGGAAGGTCTTCAGGGTATTGTGCAACTGGCCCTTGACTACCGTCATCTCGGCACATACACGGACCACGTGATTCCGACCCAGTCGGCACCGGTGTTCGAGGCAGATGCATCGACGGGAAACTATGCCTACATGGTTGATAACCGGGGGCTGATTATTTCCCATCCCGTCGACTATCATATCGAAGGGCTTTATCCCGATGGCCGACCGGTGCAACCATTGACGGAACAGACTTCTGCAGAGTTGACAAAGAAGGGCGAAGAGGTCCTGAACCTGAACCTCATGGGTTTTGTTGACCCCAATATGCCCCTGATCGCCAAGGATGCCGCAGCAGGAAAGTCCGGCATCAAGACGTACAAGTTCGGTGGGCATACGAAGTTCGTTGCTTATGCCCCCATTAAATTCTACACTCAGGATTCTCCCGCCCCGGCCGGATTCGGTTGGATCGGCATGGGAGTGGATGTTGAGAAATTCGGTGAAATTGCCGCCAAGGCAACGCAGAATATCGACAAGGAAGCGAAAGCATGGTCGACCACGATCATCCTGATCCTAGTAATTTCCATTATCATCCTCTTCGGGATTGCCGCCCTTTTATCAAAGGGTATCTCTCGATCCATAGCGGCCGAGGTTCCACCCGACGCCCAGGGAGAAGGTCCTTTCTACGACGACGAGGAAGAAGATAAATAACCCTTGAACCATGAAGAGGCCGGATTCAATCCGGCCTCTTTTTTTTCCTCATAATGACTCACCTCGAATCTTTCTATTTGACTTCGGATTTCATTACTGATAGACGGTCCAGTGCAATGATCCTTCCATAAAAAAACAACTACCCACAGGAGGAATCCCATGAATGACAACAAGTTAGTCCTTTGGTTCGATGAACTGCAACTCGCTGATATCCCGCAGGTGGGAGGGAAAAATGCCTCCCTCGGGGAAATGCGCAGAGAATTGATCCCCAAAGGTGTGAGCATCCCCGATGGATACGCCATTACCGCCTTTGCCTACCGCTACCTTCTCGAGTCTGCGGGAATTCGTGATCAGATCAAGGCAGTCTTATCTGATCTGGATACTCATGATCTCCAGAATCTCAAGGACAGAGGCCGAAAAGTCCGCGAACTCATCTACAACGCCCCCTTCCCGAATGACTTGAAAGCGGCTATTAGCGACGCCTACAAGAAACTATGTGACGAATACGGGGAAAACACCGACGTGGCCGTGAGGAGCTCGGCAACTGCGGAAGACCTTCCCGATGCAAGCTTTGCCGGCCAGCAGGAAACTTATCTGAATATCACCGGGGAAGCTGCCCTCCTTGAAGCCTGTAAGCATTGCTTTGCTTCCCTCTTCACAGACCGGGCTATCTCCTACCGTTTTGACAAGGGCTTCGATCATATGTCCATCGCCCTCTCCATCGGCGTGCAGAAAATGGTCCGCTCCGATCTCGCCTCATCGGGTGTCATTTTCTCAATCGATACGGAATCTGGCTTCAAGGAAGCCATCCTCATCACCGCCGCGTACGGCCTCGGAGAGACAGTGGTACAGGGTACGGTGAATCCTGATGAATTTTTTGTATTCAAGCCCACCTTGAAGCTGGGTCACCGTCCCATTGTTCAGAAAAAGCTGGGCACGAAAGAGCTCAAGATGGTGTACGCCGGCGGTAAGGGAGGAGAGGCTACGGAAACAGTGTCCGTAGCCATCGAGGAACGGCGCAAGTTTTGTCTTAACGAAGATGAGATTCTAAAGTTGGCCCGCTGGACAACGATTATCGAAGATCACTACTCACAGGAGGCCGGCTATTTTAAGCCCATGGATATTGAGTGGGGGAAAGATGGACGGACTGGTGAACTCTTCATTCTCCAAGCCCGACCGGAAACAGTCCAGTCCCAGAAGGATGCCAACGTTCTGGAAAGCTATGTCCTTATGGAGCATAAGGCCCCTCTGGTACAGGGAACGGCTGTAGGTTCGAAGATCGGCGCGGGACCAGTACATATTATCGAATCGGTAAATGAGATCATGACCTTCAAAAAGGGAGAGGTCCTCGTTACGGATATGACCGATCCGGATTGGGAACCGGTCATGAAAATCGCCGCAGCAATTGTCACAAACAGGGGCGGCAGGACCTGTCATGCCGCCATCGTAAGTCGTGAGCTCGGGGTTCCCTGCATCGTCGGCACAGAGAACGGCACCAAGGCCCTCCAGGGCGTCAAGGAGGCGACCGTATCCTGCGCTGAAGGTGAAGTCGGTAATGTCTACGATGGTATCCTGAAATTCGAAGTTCAACGGGTCGATGCCAAGAATCTCGAACGTCCGAAAACCAAGATTATGATGAATGTGGGCAATCCGGAAAATGCCTTCAATCTGGCCGCCATTCCTAATGACGGCGTCGGTCTGGCAAGGCTGGAGTTTATCATCAACCAGTTCATCAGCATCCACCCCATGGCCCTGATCCAGTTTGACAAGGTTGCCGATCCGGCCATCCGGGAGAAGATTGAATCCTTAACCTATGGGTATAAGAATAAGGCCGATTTCTTTGTTGACAAACTGGCCCAGGGCGTTGCCAAGATTGCGGCCGCCTTCTATCCAAACGACGTCGTCGTCCGTATGAGCGACTTCAAGAGTAATGAATATAAAAACCTTATCGGGGGCCAGTATTTTGAAATGGACGAGGAAAACCCGATGATCGGCTTCCGAGGAGCCTCCCGGTACTACAATGAAAGGTACCGCGATGCCTTTGCCCTGGAATGCGAGGCCATGAAAAAGGTGCGAAATGAGATGGGCCTCACCAATGCCATATTGATGATTCCCTTCTGCCGGACTGTCGAGGAAGGCAAAAAGGTCGTTGAGGTCATGGCCGGCAGGGGCCTTGTCCAGGGCGAAAACGGTCTGGAGATCTATATGATGGTCGAGATTCCCAGCAATGTCCTCTTGATCGAAGAATTCGGCGAGATTTTTGACGGCTTCTCCATCGGCTCGAATGACCTGACCCAGCTCACCCTTGGCCTGGATCGAGATTCTTTCCTTGTTTCCCACATTTTTGACGAACGGAATAAAGCCGTGATGGATCTGATCCGGATCGCCATTACGAAGGCCAACAAGATGGGGAAAAAAATCGGAATCTGCGGACAGGCTCCGAGCGACTATCCAGAATTCGCCCGGTTTCTTGTTGAATGCGGGATAAGCAGTATCTCCCTGAACTCCGATACGGTCATCAAGACCACGATCGACATCAAGGAAACAGAGAGGTCTCTGGGCATATAAGTTTCATGCTATAGGGCAGAAAGAAAAAGGGCGGTTCATCTGAACCGCCCTTTTTCTTTATAAAGAGATGCCTGAGTAGATCGTAAGCCGAGTTCTGTTCCGCCCCCGGGTTACCCCGCAGGGCGGCGATGACCATTCCTCTGGGACAGCAGTTGCCTGCTGCCTCAAGCAACCTACCCGAGAACATCGGGCGGGCAGCCCTCAATCGTTCTCCTATTCGGTCTTGCTCCGGATGGGGTTTACCATGCCTTCCCTGTCGCCAGGAAAGCGGTGAGCTCTTACCTCGCCTTTTCACCCTTACCGTCCGGGTTACCCCAGGCGGCGGTATATTTTCTGTGGCACTTTCCTTAGGGTCGCCCCCAGTCGCCGTTAGCGACCATCCTGCCCTGTGGAGCTCGGACTTTCCTCCCGTCCGGTAGTCCGGACCAGCGATCATCTGATCTGCTCAAGCACCATCAACATTTTGCTCGTGTCGATAAATAATGCGACGACAGTTTGGACAGCAAATCAGGTCGTCTCCTGATTCCAGAAGCTCGTTGTAAAGTTGGGGAGGGATGTTCATATGGCAACCATTGCAGGTCTCCTTCCATGCCGATACGACCGCCAGACCGTGATTGACATTCTTGATTATCTCATATTTCTTTAAAAGGTCCTTCCGTATCTTTCCACGGATTTCCTCCCCCTGCTTCTGTCCGGACTGCAACTGCGATTCGATGGAACCGATCTGTTCCTCAGTCTTTCTCTTGTCCTCCTCGTACTTTTGTTGTTCCCCTAAAAATTCCTGCTCCTTTACGGACAGTAAGGTTTTGACTGCATCGATTTCTTCAAGGATGGAAATAATCTGATCTTCCACTACCCCGTTTTTTTGTTCAAGCGTTTCAATTTCCTTTAACACCGCCTGATATTCTTTGTTGGACTTGACATCATGGACACGATCTCTTGTTTTCCGTAGTTGCTCCAGCCCTTTTTTTAATTTATCTTCCAACTCCCGATGGGTTCTGTTTTTTTCCTCAAGATTGAACCTGTGTTCCGTAATCCGTAACTCTATAACTCCGAATGCCTCTTCCTGTCTTGCCAGTAATACGGGCAACTCCTTTCTGCCAAGGAGTACTTTCTGCGTTTCCGTATCGATCTTTTGCAGCTCGATGAGATACAATAATTGTTCGTTCAACGACTTTCCCCTTTCTTATCCCGTAAAAGACAAAAAAAAGTGCACCATCGGCATGGTGCACTTTTTTCAAAGGAAGATTTGTCTCCCGGTCATCCCTGTTTGACCATTTCCCTTGAATATGGCGTATTCTTTATGCATATCTAATAGTGGGCCCACCTGGGTTCGAACCAGGGACCTACCGGTTATGAGCCGGTGGCTCTACCAATTGAGCTATGGGCCCTCTCCTGTCTCACCACTTAGTCAACAATGGGTTTAAGTATACCCAAACCGGCAAGATGTCAATACCTTCTTTAGCCATCCTTCGCCTGTCTTATATTCATAACTAAAGTGCCGGCTTGATGAGTTTACGGCGCGAAGGATTCCGGAGCTTTCTCACCCCATTGGTCTCCGCCTGCCTGGTTATTTCCAGGGACAGGTTCACCGGGGGCTCCCTTGATTCGTCCGTTGAGACATCCACCCGCTCACTGATACCGAAGCGCATCCGCAAAACCTTTTCCTCACGGGGCGTCAGGGTTGCCAGGATCTTCCTCGTCTGTTCGGCCAGATCCATACTGATGGTTGCTTCCGAAGGGGACATTATTTTCTTGTCTTCTATGAAATCACCGAGATGACTGTCTTCTTCCTCGCCAATCGGTGTTTCCAAGGATATGGGTTCTTTGGCAATTTTTAGTACTTTGCGTACCTTCTCCAAGGGAAACTCCATTTTGGTGGCAATCTCTTCGGGGGTTGGTTCCCTGCCCAGTTCCTGCACCAGGTAACGAGATGTCCTGATCAATTTATTTATGGTTTCGATCATGTGCACAGGAATGCGGATCGTTCTGGCCTGATCGGCGATAGCCCGCGTAATTGCCTGGCGGATCCACCAGGTAGCATAAGTAGAAAATTTGTATCCCCGCTGATACTCAAACTTGTCTACAGCCTTCATAAGACCGATATTGCCTTCCTGAATGAGGTCGAGGAACTGCAATCCACGATTGGTATATTTTTTCGCAATGCTGACAACCAGCCGCAGATTGGCCTGGACGAGGGTTTTCTTGGCTATTTCCGCCTTCGCTTCCCCCTCCTCGATCGTGGTGACAATCTTCTTGAGCTCTGTTACCGACAATCCCATCTCTTGTGATACCTTTTTCTTCCGCCGATTGGCTTCCTTGATGACAACCTCGGAGTTTTTGAGCTTCTCCAGAGAAACCTTCAGTTCTCTAGCCACCTGTCCATGGCCCTTGCGATCCATCCGCAGGCGACTCCAGGCCTTTTCCAGTTGCGCCAGCGACAGGCCGGTGCTTTCCTTGCAGCGATTAATCTCTTCTTCGGCCTTTTCCACCTCCAGGATGAACTGTTTGAGAATGGAAACCAGCCGATCGATCTGTTTTTTACTGAACCTCACCTTCCGGCAATCACGAATAATGGCCTTCGTATTTTTATCGATGGCCTTCTCGTGGGCGGATTTCTGCTCAGTATCAATCCCTTTCTCCTTCAGCGCCGCTTTGAGTTTGTCATTTTTCCTGTTGTGAGCGGTAACCTTGTCAATAAGCCTGAGTACCCGGTCGCGATGCATGTCTTCTTCCACAAAACCATCGTCATCTTCAAGATTATCGACGACGTTCTTGATTCTCATCTCCCCGTTGCGTATCTTCCGTCCAATATCCACGACCTCATTGATGCAGACAGTGACACTGAAAACCGAATCCATAGTATCCCGGATGCCATCCTCAATTTTTTTGGCAATTTCAACCTCCCCCTCACGGCTAAGGAGGGATACCATCCCCATCTCCCGAAGATACATCTTCACCGGATCGCCGGTCTTGCCGGCCACGGGCATCAAGCCGATAAGATCTTCGTCTTTTGATCCGACAAGCTCGTCCGGCGCCTTTTTGACGACCAGCTTTTCTCCCTTGTCCGTATCGATAATATCGATGTTCTTCTCCCCAAACAGCATGATGATATCGTCAATCTGATCCGACGAAATGACATCCGACGGCAACAAATCGTTCACGTCGTCATAGGTTAAAAAACCCTTTTCTTCCCCCAAGGACATCAGTTTCTTAAATTCCTCGGATTGGATGTCTTTTCCCATAAAGAAGCCTCCACCTTACCCTTTCGCTAATACTGCCTTTTCTGCCTTCATCAGGTCTCCCTTTTCAATAAGCAGGCGCTGACACAACTCCGGGTCACTCCCCTGCTGAGCCCTGATCAGCCTCATTTTCAAGGACCGGTGCCTTTCCTTGAACCATTTGCGCCTGATCTGGTGGATCATGTCACTGAAAACCTTGTCAACTGTGTCTGCTTCCCAGGCGTCCGAATCAATGAGACGACTTAATATCTCGTCCCTCAGGGGCCCGGCCTCCAGATGGTCAACAAAGTCCTTAAGGTCGATTTTCCCGATCCTGCCATAATAAGTTTCGACAATCTTCCCCAGGTTCCTTAATTCGTCGCTGCCGAAGCATTTCAGGATATCGGCGTCGATCATAGCGGGAATCTTATCGGGGTGAGCCAGGATCATCGTAACAAAGTTCATTTCCAGTGCATCCACAGGGGATGAGGACCGATTTTCGTTCTTCGGGGAAACAGTTTCGTTAGGTTTCTTCCCCGTTCCCTGGATGACTTCCGCCTTGAGAATAGCTTCGTCGATGCCTATCCTTTCCGCCGCGAGTTTAATAAAGAGATCTCTCTCCGCGTCGTTATCCATTCTGGTTATAAAGGACAGGGCTTCTCGGAGCGCGCCCCGGTTATGATCGAAATCTCCCCTGCTCCCGACCACGGTATCAAGATAATATTCCACCGCCGGGGGAGACTTTTCAATCAATTCCTGGAATCTTTTCTTTCCAAAATTCCGAACATAGTCATCAGGATCGGATGCTTCGGGAAGTATCACGGCTCGGGTGTGCAGGTTCCCATCAATAAAGAATCCCAGGCTTCTTGCCAGCGCCTTCTTACCCGCCTCATCACCATCGAATACCACTGCCACATCTTTCGTATACCTGCGGAGCAAATCGACATGATCCCGGGTAAGGGCGGTTCCCAAGGTCGCAACGACATTTCTCACTCCGGCATTCCAGAGGGATAGGAGGTCGAAGTAACCCTCAACCAGGATGGCATAACCGCTTTTTCTAATGTCTTCTTTCGTCCTGCTGAGGCCATACAGGTTTTTTCCCTTGCTGAATAATGCCGATTCCGGTGAATTTAAATATTTTGGCTCCCCTTCCCCTAGAAGTCGCCCGCCAAAAGCAATGATCTGGCCGGCCTGGTCTTCGATGGGGAAGATAAGTCTGCCCCGAAATCGGTCGTAATATTCCCCTCGTTCATTTTTTACGAGGAGTCCAGACTGTTCGGCTAGGGGCAGGGGCACCCTTTTTTGTTCCAGATAATCCCTGAGAAACCTCCAGCCCTCGAGGGAATAGCCTAACTGGAAAGTATTAACAGCCTCGTCGCCGATATCCCGGTTCTGTAAATATATCTGGGCTTTCTGACATTCCTTCCCGTTCAATCGGGCCAAATAATAATCTGAAACCAGGGCATGGAGACGGAGCATTCTCTCTTTGAGAGTCAATTGCTCCTTTTCCTGCCTGCTGAGGGGTCGATCAGGAAGGGCAACGCCTGTTTTTTTCGCCAAATACCGGATCGCTTCGGGAAAAGTCAGGCCATTTATCTTCATGACAAAGGCGAGGGCATTTCCTCCTTCACCGCAACCGAAACAGTAAAAAATCTGTTTATCCGGACTTACCGTAAATGAGGGCGTCTTCTCCTTATGAAAAGGGCAGAGACCGAGATAGCTCCTTCCTGCCTGTTTCAGACTTACAAACCCCGACACAAGATCCACGATATTGATTCGTCTCTTTATTTCGTCAATCTTATCTTCAGGAATTGAACCTTTAGTCATCAACGGCGTTAACCTGAAAGTCTCGCCTTAACCTTTTCACTTACGACCTTGCCATCCGCCCTGCCGCTGATTACAGGCAAAAGGGCCTTCATTACCTTGCCCATATCTTTGGGACCTGCGGCACCCGTCTCTTGAATGGCCTTTTCTATCGCCGCTGTGAGATCTTCTTCCGAAAACTGCTGAGGCATGAACTCCTGAACGACATTCAGCTCCGATGTCTCCTTTTCAACCAGATCCATTCTGCCGCCCTTCTCGAACTGCTCAATGGAATCCCGGCGCTGTTTGACCATCGCCGCAAACACTTGCAGGCATTCCGCCTCCGTCAATTCCCGTCTCAGATCGATCTCTTTATTATGAACGGCGTTTTTCATCATCCTGAGGGCGGACAAGCGGATTTTCTCCTTGGCCTTCGCCGCCTTGACCATTTCCTGTTCTATTTTTTTATTAAGTTCCATATCCTTTTTCATCCTCACATATCACTGAAAAATTTATGCCTCTTAACTTATCCACCATTTACTTTTTGTCAACGAAGTATTCGGGCCTCAACCAAGGCCATCCTGAAGCTTCTTCCCCCCTAAAATATGCATATGGAGATGGAATACAACCTGCCCCCCCTCTTCATTGCAATTTATCACCATCCGAAATCCGTTCTGATCTATACCCTTCCTCCTTGCTACTTCCCGGCCGGCTGAAATCATGGCGCCCATAACCGCCATTCTGTCCTCGGAAACATCAAGAATGGTGGCAATGTGTTCCTTGGGAATAATTACGACGTGCACGGGAGCCATGGGATGTATATCATCAAAGGCAAGAACCTTTTCATCTTCATATACTTTACTGCAAGGTACCGAACCTTTGACAATTTCACAAAAGATACAATCGTCCATTTTCATACCTCCCGTTTTTCCTTTGTTTTCCGGATTGCCTCCTCCAGGGAAAGGGCGCCCGTATAAAGAGCGCGGCCGGCAATCACACCGATGACTCCGGAATCTTCAATTTCCAGAAGTTTCTCGATATCGCCTATGCCCCCGACCCCTCCGGAAGCAATGACAGGAATTTTGATCGCCCTGGCGAGGGCCTCTGTCGCCTCAATATTAACTCCCGTTTCCATGCCGTCACGCCTGATGTCCGTATAAACCACGGCGCTTATCTGGCAGTCCCGATAGCTTCGGATCAAATCAATCGCCGTCAGAGAGGTGGTTTCCGTCCAACCCTGCACGGCAACCATCTCATCCCGGGCGTCAATACCCAGGATAATCTGATCTGCAAAGGTCCGACAGGCCTCTTGAACCAGTTCAGGGTTTCTCAGCGCTGCGGTTCCCAGGATAATCCAGCGGACCCCAAGTTTCGCATAACTCGCAATTGTCTCCATGTCACGTATGCCTCCCCCCAACTCCACAGGGATACTTACGGCACGGATGATGTCGCCAATGGCCTCCCTGTTCTGAGGGGACCCGACAAGGGAACCATCGAGGTCCACCACATGTATTCGTTCCGCACCTTTATCCTGCCAGCGTTCGGCAACATCCGCCGGATGCTCACCATAAACGGTCGTCCGATTGAAATCCCCTTGCGCCAGCCGCACACATCGGCCTCCCTTGAGATCAATAGCAGGTATGATGATCACATCGCATCCTTTAAAAAAATTTTGGGATGATAGAAAATGAGGAGCAAATCAAATGATCTATGCCTTTGCAGAGCGGCTGTTTGAAATAATGATAAACACCGGATCGAATTCAGGCCCGCATGGTGCTCAGGGGTTAACCCGGACCGAATCTTTTGCCACACCGGGAAATCTTCTGATCGTGTCCTCCATTCCCTCCATAGCCAACTCTTTCGCCGTAAGCCATCGCCCCCTGTCTTTCAGGAAATAGGATACCCCCAATACATTTTCCATCAACGATGACTGGGTTTTATTGAATATACCCTTCCAGACGAGAGCCCCATCCTGAACCCTGAATAAATGGATTTCGAAGAAGACCGATGCGGGTTTTTCCACAGAATAATCATAACCCCGCCTCTCCCGGTAGCGGTAGAGATATCCCACGACAATGGCATCCGCATTGAGTTCTTCTCCCACTTCCTTAATCACCTGCGGCATGGTCGCCCGGAAAGAGTTGCTGCTGACCCTGTTGTAAATACCTCCTACCCGGTCGGGCGAAACGAGCTCGAACTGAGGATAGCCAGAAATTCGCTCCATGAAGAAATCCTGAAGAAAACGTTCCGGGCTCTTGAGATCATTATCCGTTTTCAGAACAGATGCAGAAAGTGCATTTTGAGCGGCATAAGTAGCTACCAATTCTGGGGATACTTGCTGAAAGGGCATGACGGCTATGCGTCTGAATGTGATGTCCTTGTCCTTAATCAGGGATGAAGATACGCCGCTGGCGCTCTGACAGCCGGAAATCACGATTAGAACCATCAGGCACGCCAAGACCCGCCATTTCTCCGTTACGATGATCATCATGTATGTGCTGAATCTGAACATTATGTGGACCCCACCCGCAAGAATCCCTACGACGGATTAGAAAAACAACCCCGCATAGGAGGTGAAAGTACTTATTAAGTTAGAGACTTCCCTTTGTGGACATGACACCCTGAATCCGGTCATCCAGACTCGCCGCCCTTCTCAGAGCACGGGCAAAGGCCTTGAAGATAGACTCGGCAACATGGTGGTTATTCTTACCATAGAGGACATTGATGTGCAAGGTCATTCCGCTATGATCCGAAAAAGACTTGAAAAACTCCTTCAGCAGTGCGGGATCGAAATCCCCAATCCGGGCCTCTCCAAACTCGACATTGTAGATCAGGTAGGGCCTTCCCGAAAGATCGATGGCGATGCTGCAAAGGCTCTCATCCATTGGCAAAAGAGCTGATCCGTAACGCTTGATGCCCTCTTTGGAACCGAGGGCTTCCTTTACCAATTCTCCCAGACAGATCCCCAAATCTTCAACCAGATGGTGGTCATCCACATCCCGGTCACCTTTTCCCGCTATCTTGATGTCAAAAAGACCATGCCTGGAAAAGAGAGTCAACATATGGTTCATGAAAGGAACCGTGGTGTCAATTTCCGCGCGGCCGGAGCCATCCAGATCCATCTCCATGGAAATGGTCGTTTCGCTGGTTTTCCTTTTGACCTTTCCCTTACGCATTTCCTCTCCTCCCGCTGCCGAATCGGCAGGACTTCCTTGCACTTAGCCAAGCATTCAATTTATATTACTTTATTTAAGGCATATTCAATAATGCCCTCAGCGCCAGCCTCCTTCAGGAGGGGGATCAAATCCCTGACAATGCTTGTGTCCACAATAGTTTCTACGGCAAGCCATTCTTCGGAATACAGGCCGGAGATGGTTGGGGCCTTCAAAGATGGCAAAAGTAAAATTACTCGCCCCAGATTTTCCCTGGCAACATTGAGTTTCAAACCAACCTTTCCCATGGCCTGCAAGGATCCGTTGAGGAGGGTCTTTATTTGATCAATCTTCTGCCTTTTCCAAGGGTCTTCCCAGGCTTCACGATTTGCGATCAGTTGGGTGTTGGTTTTCATCAACTCGTGGATGATCTTCAACTTGTTGGCACGGATGGTGGATCCCGTCTCCGTCACCTCGACAATGGCATCGACAAGGCCCTCGACCACCTTGGCTTCCGTCGCTCCCCAGGAAAACTCCACATGGACATCAATATTACGTTCCCGAAAATATTTCTTTGTGAAATTGACTAATTCTGTGGATATTCGCCGCCCTTTCATATCATCGAGGGTCTGAATATCCGAATCCTCCCTGACTACCAGGACCCAACGGGCTTGGCGAGTTGAGGTTTTGGAGTAAATGAGATCCTGTATCGTCACCACTTCCGATTCATTCTCGATGATCCAGTCCCTGCCGGTCAGGCCAAGGTCAAGAACTCCCTCTTCTACATATCGCGACATCTCCTGGGCGCGGACAAGGATACATGTTATTTCCTCATCGTCAATGTCGGGAAAGTAATTTCTGCTGTCATAAGTAATGCGCCATCCCGCTCTCTTAAACAGGTCAACGGTACTGACTTCAAGAGAACCCTTCGGTATTCCCAGCCTGAGCTTTTTCATCGATAGACATCCTTCGGGTTGAATATTCGCTCGCCAATCACCACAACCTGATCGCCATCGATTCTCCGATAGAAACATGACCTGTATCCCGTATGACAGGCGGCCCCGCCCCGCTGAAGAACCTTGAGGATTACGGCGTCCTGATCGCAGTCAACCCTTATTTCCTTGACTTCCTGCATATTTCCCGATGTCTCCCCTTTGACCCATAAGGACTGCCGCGACCGGCTCCAGAAGGTAGCCATCCCTGTTTCCAGTGTCTTTTCCCATGCCGTCTGGTTCATGTAGGCAAGCATTAGAATCTCGTTTGTATCGAAGTCCTGAACAATAGCCGGGACAAGACCGCCGACCCTATCAAAATCTAGAGAAATCATTATTTTTTGTCCTTCATCAAGTCAGTCAAAACATTTCCCGCCCATCGCTGAGCAAGGGGCGCATGGTAATGGAATATATTCATTTTATCAAGCATTATTTTGCCGTTGTGATGAATTTGACCTTGCTAATCGTTATCTTTTTTGATACTTTTCAGGCAAGAAGAAATTTTACTCTTTGGAGGTTAAACTCATGCCTCTCCTTGTTGGCGGCGCCATTGCCACGGTTTTAGGTCTGCTCGGACTGATTGTCTGGTGGCAAGCATTTGTCATCATTATCAAAGGGGCCCTGCCCATCATGCTGCTCCTCGGGGGTGGTCTTGCCATGTATGTGGGTTACGACGACATCCAGGACCAACTTCGTGAAGACAAAAAGAAACAGGACGAGAAACTTGATAAGGCACGGGAAGAAATTGAACAGATTCGCGCCAAGGCAGAGCTTTACCGGGAAGAGCTGGAACGTCTCAAAGATGAATCGCTTAAATCAAGGGAAAATAATTCTTGACAACTGTCCGAAATTCCCATGGCCGTGAAAACCATTACCGCCTGAAAGCAGCCATTATGCAGTTTTCCCGTAACCGCCCTTTATCTGCCCAGCCTCATGAAATGATATTGAATCCGTGGCAGAGGCTATTGGATGAATGGGAATACAACGGAAACAGATTGGCCAGACGGCAATCAGTCCTTGACGAAGAATATTTTGGCCTGCCCACCCTGCCTTCTCAATAGCCGCCGCGGTCCAGCCTGTCCCTATCCATCTCTCTTCCGATGTCCCGGTCACTCTTATAATCGTCCTCAACAGTTGTCGCGTCCCGGCCGGAACCACGCTTTCCGGCGCAACCGGTAAATGATAAAAAAATACTGCATATAATTAATAGCGCTATCAAAAAATGCGTTTTTCTCACCTGCTCGACCTCCTTCGTTTAAATATATAGATCCGATGAAAACCTTTTATGTCTCCTTGCTCGCGTAAAATTCCTCGATAAATTTTACGGTCCACAATCCCCACAGCGTTATGATGACAATCCCGGCGATGCAGATGGCCGCCAAGGAATAATCAATATTAAACTCAAAGGCATTCAGTATTCTCGGATCAAAGCGGCCGGTTTCGACAAGGGGCAGGTGAAATTTATCTCCCAGATTGTAAAAGTAATCAAAGGAATTTGGCGGCTTCGTAATTGTGTGAAAGCCCCAGTATTTGCTAATGGTGGTATTGCCGATATGCAAAGAGCATTTCCAGGGCGGATTGAAAAGCACAAATAGAACGACGTTAATGGATGTGATAAGGACGGCAATTTTTGCGGCGATAAATTTCATGATTCTCCTCTGTTCTTTACTGGTTAGTCTTACCCTTGTCATTGGCTACTTCCCTTCTTTCAGTTGCTTCACGACCTTGCAGGCCTGCTGATAACCGAGCTTACATGCCTGGTCAGCGTCCCGGGCGGCCTCCTTCTTATTTCCCTGCTGGTAATTGCATCTTCCCCGATGGTAGTAGCTCCAGCTATTGTCTGTTTTCAATTCGATAGCCTTAGTAAGATAGCCTATACAGGCGTCGTACCGATTGTCTTTTTCCGAGAGCCAGCCCAGCCAGTTATAGGCTTCGGCATGGGTTGGGTTCAATTCCACGGTTCGTTCAAAATCCGCCAGGGCCTTATCAGGAAGATTCAGCTTATTATAGGCCCGACCCCGCCAGTAATAAGCGACGCTGTTATTGGGGTCGGTCTGGATGACCAGGTTATACTCTACGACGGCCTGCTTAAAGTTGTTCTGTTTGAAGAACCGGTGCCCCGCCGACAGGTTCCCGGCGCTTTTTCCAGCGGCAGGAGAAACGGCAGGGTCCAGAACTTCCCCTTTGATTAGCGATCCTACCTTGCCCTGCCGGTTTTCATAGGAAGCGGCTGTAATCTGCCACCGATCCCGCACATACACAAGGGTTACATACGCCTTCCCCGCGCCTTTGTTCCCCTCGACACGGAGGGTAAGCTGGACCTGGACGGTGCTGCCCGATGTCTTTAGGGAGGATGGAAACCAGGGGGCGGTTTCTGTGACTTCCCCGAGATCATCCTTGATCTGTTGGTTTTCTTTAACGAAGGATGATGCGATCTTAAATGGTTCAGAATCCTTGATAAAGTCGTTGATTCCAAAGAGGATGGAGATAACGACGATGCCCACAAGAAAAGGCCAGGAGCGTGAGGCGCCTCCCTTTGGTTTTAACGGTTGATAGGTCTTTTTCCCGTCGCCGGGCTGGATGGGCGCGTAATCTTTCCCGGAAGCCTGGCCAACAGACGGCGCCTGGCTGGCAGCCCGATCCTTTTTCCGGAACTGCGCCAGGATGTCCGGCAGTTTCATTTTTGGCACGGTGGTCATGATTCCCCCCTCTTTGTCATGACATGGTGATGTATTATAGAGAGAATGTCCATTCTGTCAAGACAAACCCCTCAGACAAATCCTTCATTAATATACAGCCAATCCCCGCAACTCCGCCTTCAAGACGAATAATAAAACAACACATTATGTTATGCCCCCCGTATATTGTTGACCCGGAAGGCCAGCAGGGTAATATCGTCGAATTGTGGCGCCCCCTTGGCAAAGTCCGCCACATCTATCAGCAGCGAATGGCACATCCGTTCCGGATCCCGATCTTCCTGCCCGGCATTCCAGACTGCGAGCCTCTCCTCACTATACATGATTCCCTCCGCCGTTTGGGCCTCTGTAACACCGTCGGTATAAAAGAGTAGCATATCTCCCCCTTTCATAGCGAGGGACCATTCATGATAGTCGCTTTCGAGCAGGGGTCCCACGATCGGATCGGAGGGAAAATCAAGAAACCCGGATGCCTCTTCTGTGCAGAGTAGGGGGGGGGTGTGGCCTCCATTGGCAATGACTATCTTACCCGTCCCCAGGTCATATTCGGCATAAATGACGGTAACGAACATGGTGGCATCATTGTTTGCGGCTAGCATCCGGTTGGTTTTGAAAAGGGTCTCCGCCGGGCCTCCTCCCTCCATGCCATAAACCCTGATCAAGGCCCGGGACATAAACATGAACAGGGCAGCGGGAACACCTTTACCCGAGACGTCACCGATCATGATCCCGAGTTTGTCCGGTCGGATGAAGAAATAATCATAGAAATCGCCGGCCACCTCTTTTGCCGGAATCATCTTTCCATAGATGTCGAATTCCCTGACATCGGGATAGGGTGGAAAAGTATGGGGGATGATGGATTGCTGAATGTCCCGGGCCACCTGCAATTCACTTTCCATCCGTTCCTTCGCCGCCGTAGTTACCCGCAGGTTTTCGATGTAGGCCTTAAGATCGGCCGACATCTTGTTGAGTACCTCCGCCAGTTCTTCCATTTCATCACCCGTGGAAATGTGGAGCCTGGCATCGAGGTTTCCCTCACCAATCCGGCGGGCAAGAAAGGCAACTTGACGAATAGGCCGGGAAATCCCCCGAGCGATCAATACTGAGACGAGGACCATGATGATCGTGGCCAGGAGGGATGAGAATAGAAAAATGCTGATGGTCGCATCTCTTTCCTTGCCGATGGTTTCCTGGGCCTGGATCAGGGGTTGATAGAATTCATCGACATAAACCGTCGCAAAGAGGATACAGGCCGTCCCCCTCACAGGTACGCCCACAAAATATTTTTCCCGGATGGAACCGTCTTTTCCCTCCCAAAGGTAATATTGACCGACCGATTGGCCGGTCAGATTCTTTTGAATCGCCTCCCATAGGGCTGGGAGTTTATAACGAAAATCCGACAACCTTTTCCCTTCGATATCGGGATCGGGATGGAAGAGATACCTGCCGTCTCCCTGCCCGACACCGTCATGGAGGCCGCTGTACCCCGTTTTCTGGATCTTCTGCACGACAATCTTTCTGAGATTCTGGTCTTTAGGGTCCAGGGGGTGGTTCTGAAGATAAATCTCTATTTGTCCCGCCAAGTCATGGGCCTTTTCCCCGAGAATCTTTTCCAGACCGCTACGGATCGTCGTTTTCATTTTATCGGCACTGTCCGTGGCATTCTCGGTTATCCTGACCACGCCGATAACGGAAAAAATTGCCGAGAAAAGAATGGCCAGGGCGCCATAGACAAGAATCAGCTTGGTACGGATGGTCATTAATTTAATTATCCTGTCACTATTTGTTGATAATGCTTTTATTGATAAGATATGCTAATTATACAGCAAGGTCAAGCAGTGAAAGGACATGGATACATTGACGGTAATCAAGCAATCAGAACATATTAATCAGAGTGATGCGACCCAAGAAACGGATGATTTTATTCATTCCTTCCTGTTCGGCAATGCATGTATCACGCGGGACGATCAGGGGATCCGGTCCCGCCTGAAGATGACCCGCAGCACCGAGGGATGGATAGGCATCCCCCATGGCGGCATCGGTATGGGGATTCTGCTGGAGCTGGCGCTCCACATGGGGGCTGATGGATTGCACCCTGTTTATCATTATCCGTTCAATGTCGAATATCGCCTGGGAGGAGCGAGTCTCCGTATCGGCGATGCCGTGGAGGCGGCCGTAATTCGCAACGAAGGCTGCTTATCCGGGCGGATCTTGCGGGAGGGGGAAGATGAGCCCTATCTGCGCGCCAATATCCACTATGGAAAGGAAGGACCCCATAAAAAGACCCAATTTCAGGATTCCCTCCCCGTCCGCTATGACGATATTGAAAACCAGTTGCTGCCCCTGCCCTATTACCGCAACTGCTTCGTCTGCGGGGTAGAGAGGGAAGAGGCAGGACTGCGGCGGCGCTTTTATTTTGTTGACGGCGAGATCGAGAAAAAGATTGTTGTCTCCCTTGCCGGCTTTGATGAAGATGACAAGCGAAGTTTCAATATGTTCCAGAGAAATGAAATCTTCCATCCTTTGCCGATTCTGGCCCTCCTCGACGAGACATTGGGCCTGGCGGCCTTCATGGTATCGGCCAGCGGTGGAGTGACAGTTCGGATTGATTATACTTTCTATCGGGATATTCGGGTCGGGGAGAGACTGCTTTTCTTCGGACAAGGTGGAAAACTAAGGGGGAAAACACCGTCAAGGATAATGTGCTGGGCCTCCGGCGGTGCCGCTATAGTCAGGGATGACGGGACTTTGGAGCCCGTGGTTTCCGCCACCGGCCAATGGCTGGGCGTGCCGGCCCTGACCCAGCAGATGCGGGAGGCGCTGATCCCCGCGGAACTAAACCGGCGCGCCTTCGAGCTTGCTGGAGGTTGACCTCTGAGCTGCTAACCCCGTTGATTATTTAGGGGGGCAAGGAGCGCCTCCGCTCTTCAAGAAACAGGGGGACATCGCCGCTGGCTAATTGAGACCTTGCGAGAATCGAGGGGATTTGCTATATCCCAGATCCAAACCGTTCATTCTACTTTTTCCAGGGAATGGATGATACTTGGTTATGCAAAGCTCTCTGGATGGCAACAAGAGAGAATAGTGAACTACCACCAGCAAACTTCGGGGAATTTACCCCGAGAGATAAAGGTTAGAGGTACATTCTAAGATGAAAACCCCTGATCATCTTCAATTGGAACAAAGATTTCAGGAACTCAGGAATTTGTGCCTGGGTTTATCCGAGGGACTGTCATCCCTTGTCTCGGACCTGCAAAAAGGTGAGTTACGGCAACTGGAGGTAACGGAAACGAGAATAGCTTCCCTGCGTCAAGGATATGAAATTCTGAAAAAGGATGTCATCGCGTTTGCCTCACCCTATCAAGCCATTCCTAATCCCGGAGGAATCACTTCCCTCGCTACTCTGGAACCCCTGCTCCTCGCAGTCAATCAAAGCTTGAAGGCAGCGGCAATGCAAGTCCTCGATCAGGTTCGTTTTGTAAAACACCGGGAAGAGACAGCTTTTGAACCCCTGAGGGCCTGCCTGTCCGCAGCGTCCGAGTTGCACCGGGCCATTGCGCAGGTTCCACTTCCCGATCTTCATCCCGAAGTGGTCGCCATTACAGATGGAACCCATCCCCTGGCGGTATTCGTATCCCTCGTCCGTGACCGACTGCATATGAAAGAAGAAAAAATCGCCGCGATTCAGGACGTGATAGCCGGTGCTTTCGGTAACTTGCTTTTCATTGCGGCCCTCATGGGGAAACTGATTATTGAAGAGCAGGGCGGGAAGGAGGCGGAAACAAAAGCACAAAATGTGTCTGAGCCAGCTACCGTTAAAACTTCTGAAGCCGCAATGACACCAAACGAGTCTGAGGAGATCCTGGAGCAAAGACAGATTCTGCAGGATCTCCTTACGATGACGGAAATGAAGATCCAAAAGTTGTTAAAAAATGGGCTGGTCCGGGAAGAGGAGTTAGCGGGATTTGTTGCTGCCATGAAGAAAATGGAGGCCTCACGGTATCGAAAATCCGATTTCAAGGAAGATTTTCGTCAACTTCAGACCGTCAGGGCGGCCTTGGAAGAAATGGAAAACAAGGCCTTCAATCCCCGCAAGCGTCTGGAAAGGACTGAAGGGCAGCGCAAGTAGTCCTGAAAATATTATCCAGAGTAAAAATCATGGATCAGAAGTTGGGGAAGCGGGTTTAGAAGTCCTGTAATCCCGCTTCCCCAACTGGAAGCTTGTCCGCAATATTACATTTCCACCGGAAGACCCAGATCCTTCATCCATTCCTGGGATGAACCATCATAGACCTTCACATCCTTGTAGCCGAAAAGTTCGGTCATCAGGAACGACCAGGCAGTACAGAATTTCCCTGTATCACAATAGGTAATGATTTCCTTGCCTTTATCATTACCTATCTTTCCGGTAATGAGGGCTGCTAGCTCGGAAGAACTCTTGAAGGTTCCATCTGCGTTATACGCCAGTGAGGTCGGCAGATTGACGGCCCCGGGAAGATGGCCCATTCTCTCGACAAAGGGGAGTTTCTTCTTTCCTGCGTAAAAGTCCGGTTCTCTGACATCCAGCAGCGTCGCCTTGCCGAGGCGGCTCTTTACATAATCCTTATTTACATATAGATCCTTGTTCAATTTTCCTTTAAACGCTTTGGCCTTGGCCTTGACTGCGTCCGTGCTCAGGGACTTTCCGTCCTTGACCCATTTATTTTGACCGCCGTCAAGGAGGGCAACGTTATCCACACCCAGGTACTTGAGGGTCCAGGCCACCCGGGTGAGATCGACGCGATCCGTGGGGGCATCCATCTTGCCGACGACCACGACAATGGAGTCCTTTCCAATTCCCGCATTTCCAACTATTTCCACGAGATCATCAACGGGGGGCAGTTCATTGAGGAGTTCCCCCTTTTTGATAGCCCAGGTTCCATAGAATACATTGACAGCCCCAGGGATATGACCAGCCTTGTATTCCTCCACTTTTCTCACATCAAGAACGACAAGCCTAAGGTTGGCTGAATTCGCCTGCACCCAGTCGGTGGAGACTATGGGCGCCACGTCTCTGGCACCCGCCGTTAAGGGTATGGCCATGATGAATACTATCAGGGCGATCAGATACAACGCCTGTTTCCCCTTGAACAAATTTGTTTTCATTCCTTTCTCCTCTCTTTTTTAGTTTTTTTATCTCGTCGTAGTATAAGCACATCTTTTACACTTGTCATTGGGGTATATCAAAAAATAAATTAAAAAAACACTTGCATTTTTATAAAGGATCATTTAATGTGCCCTAAAAGTTGATGCGCAGTACGTGTTTGTTGTTACCGAGTTACAAGGAAAGTCGACCGCACGGACCTCAGAAATGATAAGTGCGGTCTTTTTGTTTGCACAAACAGTCTGCCAGCCGAATAGTTCGGCAAAATTTAAAACGGTTCCATAGAGGAACCCAACAAAAAAGGAGAAGTAAAGATGTCAGAAGGAACAGTTAAGTGGTTTAATGATTCAAAGGGATTTGGTTTTATCGAGCAGGACGGCGGCAAGGACGTTTTCGTGCATCATTCAGCAATCCAGGCAGATGGTTTCAAATCATTGGCCGAAGGTGATCGGGTAAGCTTCGAAGTAGTCGCCGGTCCCAAAGGTCCGGCTGCGGAGAAGGTTCGCAAGCTGTAAGAACGAAGCTCCATTTTACACTTAAAAGCTCCCCCTCTAACGGGGGGAGCTTTTTTTATGCAAGCCATTTTACCTTAAGCGGTGTCAATTGCAGTGAAAACGAACTCGCAACATTAAGGTTGACTATTGGTTTCTTATTGGCTATAGGGGAACCCGATGTTTGAACTGGTAAGTGCTCGTAGTCGTGTAGTGAATTAATCGTGATGTCGTCCGGAGGACAGAGATTTAGCACATGAAAAACTAAATATTCGTGCTCTATTAGTAGGGGTTTCTTTTATCAAAGCGCTTTTCTCCATTTTGCACGCCCGCTTTCTTTCCTGATCCATTCCAAGTCTTCTTTTTCCCAAGAGTGAAAATTTTTACCTTGAGATTCGGCTGGCCCATGGAGGGACAAATATTGGAGATGAATTAGTTATATCAAGCACTTGTTAATGTTTTTGCTTTTATGTTTCATGCATTATGTATGAAATTATTGGTTACGGGAGGTGCGAAAATGCCACAGATTGTATTCTGGAAGCAATCTATTGAGAAGAAAAAGAAATGGATTGGGATATCGCTGCTGGTTCTTGCTTTATCGGTTTTTGTCACAGGAATTCTGTTCCGTCAGGCAGTGGCGGATGTTAAGATCAATTTGCAGGGAATGATAGCCGTGCCGGGGCTTCAGGAGCAATATGAGCACTACAAGACGAAGGAGGAGATTTATAAGGTTCTTCGCAATAGCGGCATTGAACTGGGAGATGCAATGGAAGTTGCCAAGGCCGTCATTGAGCAGTCGGAAAAAACCAACATCCCGGTGACCATTTTTCTTGCGATCATGAAGAAAGAAAGCAATTTCTCGGTCGACGCCCGCTCACCAGTCAATGCCATGGGGATCATGCAGATTCATCCCATCACATGGGATGCCTATGCCAAGAAACTTAATCTTCAGGGATCCAGAAAAAAGGCCTTTGATCCTTCCTTGAATATCATGGTCTCCGCCGCTATTTTAAGTGACCTCTTGGATTCCTACCGGAAGCAGGGTTACCAAGAGCCACTCCTCTGGGATTATGTGTTGTCCGCATACTATGCAGGGGCCGGGTCCGTCAGAGGGGGTTTAAATGAAAACCACCGGCAGTATGTTAAAAGAGTCAGGAAATACGTCCGCGAGATGAGTGAAACCATTGACAGCTAAAATAATTGGCTTATAAAAACTGAGCAGAGAAACGGAAGACATTTCAAGGCAACGAAAAGGGGTTAACCAGAATGTGGCTAACCCCTTTTTTGTATTGGCTCCTCAGCGCGGACTCGAACCACGGACCCGCTGGTTAACAGCTAATGGAAATACCTTTCAATAACTTTCACTAAGATACATTTTCCCCTTGACAATTGAACTACTTAAGCCTATATTACCTTCACAGAGCTTCAACCACAATCATGCCATTTAACCACATAAGTGGGGAGAGAGTGGGGAGAGGGTTAGACCCGCTGGCAAATGAATTGAGACCCGTTAGTTAGGAGGGGGCAATGGAAAAGAAATGGATCGGGACAAATCACAAGGGTGTCAGGTATTATGAACACCCGACAAGGAAGATCGGGAAAAGTAAAGCTGTTCGAGACAAGTATTTTGCTATCCGCTACCAGAAGGATGGCAAGCGAGTTGAGGAAGGCATTGGATGGGCAAGCGAATTAGACCCTAAGGACGGCAAGAACTGGACACCGGAAAAGGTTGCTCTTGTCTTGGCTGAATTGAAGGAATCAGCAAAGGGACTGAAGCAAGGGCCGTCACGTTTGGCAGAGCGTCGGGATATTGAGGATAAGAAGAAAGAAGATGCACAAGAAGAGCAAAGGCGCATGGAAAGCGAGCTTATTACCATCGCCGACTACTTTGACAAAACATATATTCCTGCCGTGGAAGGAGATAAGGCAGCAAATACTATCCGCACAGAAAAGGTGCTGTTCAACAATTTCATAAAACCGACAATCGGAAACATCCCGTTAATCAAATTGGCTGAAACCGATATGGCCAGGCTCAAAAAGAAAATGATCGACGGCGATAAATCTGACAAAACAATCCATGAGACCCTTGCTATTGTAAGGCAGATTTACAATCACGCTAAACGACCGGACATATACTTATTGGCAAAGGTGAAAATGCCAAAGGTTGATAATGCGAAGTTGCGCTATCTGACGCCAGAAGACATTATCAAACTCTTGTCAGCTCTTAAAACAAAAAGCGATGTAGTCCATGATCAAGCTATGATTTCCGTCAATTGCGGACTTCGTTTCTCTGAGGTTGCTGGTCTTCGGTGGGAAGATATAAATTACGACACTGGAACTATGTCGATCCGGGATAGCAAAACAGGGAGCCGAACCGTTTTTATTAACGAAACCGTCAAAGAAGTGCTGGAATCGCAACACAAGAAGCAAGAAGAAATCATAAAGAAAAAGCGCGAAAAAGGGATCGAGATCAAGAAATCCCCCTGGGTATTTCCCGACCATGATGGGAATAGGCAGGAGAGATGCAGCAAAACCTTTCAACGTATAGCTGATCAATTATTCAATAAGGACATTAATGATAGACGATTGAGAATTTCATTTCATTCATTGCGTCATACATTTGGAACTCATGTGTATGAAAATTCCGGCGATTTGTATTTGACCCAAAAAGCCTTAGGACACAAAACAATGGTCATGGCTCAGAGATATGCAAAAATGTCAGAAACGAAACTCCGGGAGGCGTTCACGAAGATGTCAGATGTCATGCAGAAAGGCAGAGACGCCGTGAAGAAGCATGCCGAAGAGGCCGAACAGCAGCAAAACGGAAAGGTTGTAAACTTCGCAAAATAAGATCATCCGGGGGATAGGCTGATCACCGAAAAGGCGAGATTCCTGCCCGCCCTGCCCCCGTTAATATCAGGAGCGCAAACAGGAGGCGTCAAAAATGGATTATGATAAAAAAGTTTTTTGTCAATGGTGGACCGCACTAACCCTTTCAAAAAATTACCGTAAGCTCTGTGATGCAATAAACTCAAAAGGTCCTGTTTCATCCGAAGAGATAATTAACATCGTATCAACTCTGTCGCCAAAGGATAGCCTACTTCTCCGACTTTGCTTTGTCTATACAGATCAATTTGGTGATGTTTTCAGAACATCTTTTGAGGATTGGTGGAAATCCAGAAAGCCAAAGAAGGCGATTATTCCTGTTAATAAAATAGAGGACTGTTTCATAGATGAAACTCGGCATGAGAATTTGCCCTTAGCCTTACCATACGGATCAAAAGAGATCCAAAAACATATCAATAAATTTCCATCAAAGTATCGGACTTTTCACATAGACGTCACACAGAACATTGAAAAGATAACAAGAGAGATCCGCGCCGCAATAAGAAAAAGCAAACCGAAACTAAAATACGAACCTTTAAGGGACCTTTATTTCAAGTGTCTGAAATTGGACATAGAACTTGAAGCTGCTGGTAAAAAAAGGGACATTCGTTTGACCGGGATAATTAAAGAGTACGGAAAAATCACGCAAAAAGAAGATACGCGCAATGAAAACGTAAGAGATGTTTTCCGTAGATATTTAAATAATGCCAAGAAGCTTGTAGAAAGCGCTGAGCAAGGTTATTTTCCATGATCCATTTATAATTTGATTATCAAAGCGGGAAGGTTGCCCTTTCCGCTTTTTTTATTTCTACCTTCTGTCTCCATCCGATTTCCGACAGTTAAACCCTCCCCCTTTAAATGCAGGATAACTTATTGATATTATTATAGAAACTCTTGCTTTTATCTTCACTATGAAGTATCGTGCGGATAAATCAAACACAGGAGAAATCAACATGAAAACAGATTTGATTGAACAGGCTTTAGACGTACTGGAAAAGGAACTTCCGGAAATCGTTGCACGCCATAAACTGGCAAGTTATCCGTCTTTTCCTTATTCACGTGGGACCATGCAAAACCGTGATTGTGAGGGTACAGGGCCAACTGATAAATTCTTTATGGGTCGCTATCTGTATTACACAAAAAGAAGCTTAATAGAATTTGTTCGGCGTCAAATGCGTACATAGATAATAAATCTGCGATATTAATGCTTTACGTTATTATTAGCTTAGCCAGAACCAAAACTAAACTAATGAGCGTACAGCAAACTATAGAGTGGCTCTGTGGACCGTGCAAAGGAGTAACGGCGATGCTGGACCCGCAAAAAGTGGCAAATAAAATCCAAGATGTGACGATTGAAACCCTGGACGCTTTGCTTTATGAAATGACAGAAGATGTTCATCATGATCAGCTTCAGCCGTATCTTCATGATATCAAGGCTAAGCTGTCGCTCACTGACGCCGACCTTGACGTCAGACTAAGAGAGGTCCGAGGCATGGCAGATATATCGGTTGTGCTGAGAGATTGCTGTCTGCCTGCTTCAGGACTTATTAACAAATCGTTTCCACCCGTTAAAAGTTATGTTGAAAACCTCATTAACGAATATACAGGCGGCCTGATCTGGTCAAAGCCAGGTGCCGGGAAAACGCTGTTGGCATTAAGTCTTATCAGGTGTAATCAAGCAGGGCTGGCGCTTGGTAGTTGGCAAGGTATTACACCGACAAAGACATTGTATGTTGACGGCGAGCTGCCAATTTCCGACATTCAGGAACGCCTTCCCCTGATCATTCCAGAGGTCCATGACCTGAATGACTTCTCATATTTTTCTTGCTGCTATGCTGAGCGCTACGGCTGGCCGTCAATGAACTTAGCAAGTGGTTATAGTAGAAAGGCGCTTACTGACTTCATCTTGAGACATGGTTATAAACTGGTCTTCCTGGATAATGTCGTTTCCTTGATTATCGGCATTGACGGAAATTCTCAGGATGAATGGTCTCAAATAAATCGATGGTTTCTATCGCTCAGGGCGCATGGGGTAGCAGTGATCGTCCTGGATCACAGCACGAAGGATGAGAAGTCATTCCGTGGTACCGGAAATAAAATCGATAACATGTCCCTCTCTTTAAAGCTAACAAGGGATAACAAATGTTTCACACACGATCGGGTAACAGTTACTTTTGATAAGGGAAGACTTGCACCGGAGTTGAAAAGACCATTCATTGTCAATTTCAAACGTAAGCCGTCCGGGGTTTATTACTGGGAAACAGAGGATATCCGAGAATCTGGTAACTCAATAATCAAGAAGAAGGAGATCGTCAAGCGAAGAGCGGAAGGACAATCAGTAGCGTCAATTATTGCGGAAGGTGTCTGCGTGAAATCTTATGCATATGATGTCATCAATAAGGCCATTGCAGACGACTATCTAACCGATAAATGCAAATTGACGATGAAGGGGAAAAAGTGGCTTGGCTGCAATGAGGATGATGAGTGAGACAGTACGGGCGTGTTGATCCGGTATTTGTCCAGTCCGGTGTCTCTATAGAGAGACACACCGGACGGACTACGGAAACCAAAGTTTGTCCGCCATAATTCCACTACCGGACTGATTGCAAACAGTTGATATTATGCGCTTTTATTGAATAACAGTCCGGTATAGTCCAAAAAGCATTCTGACAGCGTGAGTCCGCTTATTGCGACCTCATATAGTGCTTAACAGACAGTACAGAGAGATTACCGGGCATCACAAAACAGAAAGCAGTAAATGTTAACATCTTGAATACAAAGCTAATGAATATTTGAGAACAAAGAATTATGTTGCACTGCAACATGCATGTGAGTGACCTGTTCTTTCAACAACTAATACGCTATACATGCATCATGCTAAACTGAGTATTATTAGATAGTTACAGATTAGTAATGGTCTTAGCTCTTTGTGAGCTTTGGCGGTGATAATTAGACCTGTTTTTACCCTATACTTACTCTCAAATGCTCTAATTTAATGCCCATTTCTTGTAAATAGCCTATTATTTGCAACATATTGGGGAAATCTTCTTGATTATGTGACGTTATGCATTGACAGATCATATAAATAATCAATATATACAGGCAAATAGATAAATATCAGAACTTGTTGGAGTTGCTTCATGTCAGGTGTCTGGCACATCTTAGGGGCCGATCCTTGGACCAGAAACACGGGTAACTTGAAGGGAGCCCTACACCGTAAGTAGAGTTTCCGGGGAGCACAGAAAAATTATTTCAATGGCTATATATACTACTATTTATTAGTGGACATTCATTAGAACTCGGTTTTTTTGCC
>JANXZC010000054.1 GCA_025355725.1 Syntrophus sp. (in: bacteria) | reverse complement strand
CCCGCCGGGCAGGCGGTGCTGCAGGGAGAGGTTTTTCCCTCGTATCTCGGGCGGAGAAAACGCCATGACCCAGTTTTATTGCTTTCCGTGGTCACTGATGTCCGAGGCATGTAGAGGTTCTTTTTCAGACTGAGTTCAGTTTCCATATCTTTCCTTTATTCTATCTCGCCAATTAATATGACTTCCTCGTAAGCTTCCCGGGCGGCGGCGATGTTCGCCTCCGGCTCAGAAGGGACCTCTTCCCGGATAGCGTTGCAAACAGCCTCCATCGGCGGTATTCCCAACATGCGGGCAAAAGCCCCCATCATGGCCGTATTGACAATAGGATGGGTGCGGGTTCCCAACTGGTGTTTCAGGGCGATCCGGGTAGCATCCACGCAGGCAAGCTTGAGGCCCCGGAAGCGACTCGGGTCCGCAGCGGCTTCGGGACTATTGAGCAGGATCCACCCCCCCGGCTTCAAGCCCCGGGTAACATCGATACTCTGCAACAAGGTCTGATCCTGCACAACCACATGATCCGGGGCCGTGACGTTGGTCCGCAGCAGGATCTTTTTAGCATCCAGACGCAGGTAGGCCTCCACGGGAGCGCCCCGCCTCTCCACCCCGAAGAATGGAAAACTCTGCACCTGATAGCCGGCCTGGAAGAAGGCCTGCGAAAGCAGAATCGTGGCGACAACCGTCCCCTGTCCCCCCCGTCCGTGAAACCGGATTTCCAGCATAATCAGCCTCCCAAATCTTTTCTATAACCTGTTCCAGACGACCACAATTGCTCTTGCCGCTTTACCGTCGAGTCCCCGGAAGGCATGACTGAGATCGGATTCAAAATAGATGACGTCTCCCGGAGCGAGGATTTCCGTGCGTTCGTGGGATCTGAATTCCAGTTTTCCCTCTAAAAGATAAACAAATTCCTCGCCGTCATGGGTTGAAAAAATCATGTCTCCCGTTTCCATCGGCTGGAATTCGACGAAGAGAGGTTCCATGTGCTTGTCCGGTTTCCCTGTTTCCAGAGATTCGTAGATGTAGTCCACTTCGCCTTCGTGATGATGGGGGCGTCTCTTGACCCGTATCCGCTGGTCTTTCCGGGTAACGGAGACCTTGTCCGCAACGGCGGTATCCTGAAAGAAGTACGCCATGCCTACATTCATGGCCTTGGCAAGCCTGAGAAGCACGCCGACCGGGGGTATCACCTCGCCCGACTCTATTTCCCCAAGGACGGACTTGGAAAGGCCGGTTTTCGCTGCCAGATCCATAATCGTCAACTGCTGCTTTTCCCTTAGTGCCTGAACTTTCCTCCCGATGTCGAGACCTCCGTAGGTCTGGTCCAATGCGTCGTCCTGTGCCATGTCGTCACCTCTTTGCAGCCTGTCTATTTTGTTTTGTTTATGGTATCTTCCACTGAGGAAGCCCGTGCAACGAAATTATTTTGGTGAAAAGATCCTGTAGATCAGATGGAAATGAAAGCAGATAAGGAGATGAAAGAAAATCCGGAAACAATTTAACCCAACCATAAAGAAAGAAAAGCCTTTTGTAAAGGAAAAATCACCTGAGGCGGAGGCGCCATGATCACCATCAATAGCTACCTGCATCGTAATGAGTTGAAGGAACTTATCAGTCGTTCTATGTACGGTAATGTTCAGAGCGGTGATGGCGATCTGATTACCCGCCTGGTCCATTTCAACCAGCTATTTGTTTCACGGTATCTCCACCATTTTGCCGGGACGCTTTTCCTGGAATTACATGGTTCAGACCTGCGAGAGGAGCGGATCGGTCTGAAGGGTGAAATCAAGGACGCCATGGTCCGCAGGCCGCCATACCACAACCCACGCATCGCGGAACTGATCAGGGACTATGAAGAGCATCCCGGGCGATTCTATCGCGAAACGCCCTGCCAGGCGATGCTGTTTTTCAAGAGGCAGGAAGAGGGAGAGGCTTATCTTGGATCATGGCGGATCAAGCGCATCCGGCGTTTGGCGGAAAAAGGGGCGAGACGGATCATTGACTGGATCTTTGACGCGATCAAAAGACACGCCGAAACCCTGGCTGATGAGCGGGCTGAGCGTCTATGTATTCCCCGGGAATACCTGCTTACTTCCCCCGAGGAGATGCTCGGAGAATTTCTCGATGCGGAAGAGAGGTTTGTCGAAGATATGCAG
Organism: Syntrophus sp. (in: bacteria); assembly: GCA_025355725.1. Lineage (GTDB taxonomy): Bacteria > Desulfobacterota > Syntrophia > Syntrophales > UBA8958 > UBA8958. Next base: position 2,179 of record JANXZC010000054.1, on the reverse strand, counting down.
CGGCAGCGGGAGATCAAAGGGGCGACCGATCTGGTAATCAATGACGTCGCCGGCGTAAAGGTCGTTCTGGAAGATGACGAACAGGGGCGGATACTAACGGCGCTTAATAATATCGAGCATTGCCGGGTGGTGGAGAAGGAACGCCATCAGGGGCTTTACAACGCCGTCAATCTGGTGGTCCGCATCTCACCGCCCAAGGATGAATTGATTCGTAGGCCCCTGCCGGCAAGTATGTATGCCGTCATGGCAAGCCGGGGTGTAGCTCCGGCGCAGGCGGACCAGAATTACGCCGATTTTATCCTTTCCGGAGAGGAAGACGTCTATCTGGAAATCATTGTCTCCAACTACCAGGAGATGCTGGAAAGCGAGATCGGTCGCTGCATGCATGAAGACCGCACTATCGCCCAACGCCTCCGGCAGCAGTACCGGGGACATTTGGCGAAAAATGTAGAATATCTGATGCGCTACCTTTTCCTGTTTACCCTGTCAAACCAGGGAGAATTGAAAGACCTCCCCGTGAAGTTATGGGATCGCTACCTGCCGGATTATTTTGACGGCGTAATCGCCGGGCTCTTCCAAATTCCCCTGGGCGACTTCTGAGAAAAAGGAGAATAATTATCCGATATCAATTCCCCTTGACACTGTAACCTTCCTAAGAGAAAAGGTTTTTAAAACATATAAATCCACAATTAGAACCGGCGACACGACTGGTCATGTAAGGCAATGAACTATACCATGTTTGCCCGGCCGGAATAAAATAATGCCGCCTTGACGTGCAGGTACGTGAGGCTATGGTCTGTCTTTGGCAGGCGCCATAAGCTTTTTTCTGAAAAAAACCTCGGCTTTCACGGTAGTGCCGTCTGAAAACCTTATCAGGTAGGGTTCACCTGTTATGGAAGATTTAGAGCCGCAATACTTGATGAAGTCTTCCGCCGTCCTAACTCGCTTACCCGCATTTTTGAGCTTAAGGCGCAAGTGGTTTGCAGCCGACCGGGCATCATACTCGCCGCCGTTTCTGATAAACTTCGCCCCTTCCAGAGTTTCGATGGAGGCAATTAAATGCTGGATTTTGGCCGCCTCGTGGGAGTCCTGAGCATAAGCACCTGTCACCACCAATGAAATTAGTACGATGAATAATACCGTAATTATTTTCTTCATCAATAGTTCCTCAATCCATAGCTCAGGTTTCAAGCCGCCGAACGGCACGACCGGGTGAAACATATTTTTGGCCTTCAGCCTGCCTGTCAGTGAAATGCTTTCTCTTCCAGATTCATGTTTACGGGCGGGCAGTCGTTGAAAAGCCTCGCTCCGGCACAATGCTCTTTTAACACGAGGGACGGTAATACATTCGGCAGGGGAGGCATGATAATGGCTTGACCAAATACAGGCGCGATAAATGTGTCAGGCTTCAGATGATGTTCCTTCAATGTCGAGGCCAGAATAGTCACCGCATCATCAAATCCCTCGATGCCAAGTCGAAACACCTGGAAGTGGGCGGCGATGGTGAACGGCGCGCCCAAATCCAGATGCGCTTTGACGGCCTCCGCAGGTCCCATGTGGACAATGAGTCGATACCCGGGAGTGGGCTCTCCCGTCTTCTGCGGCCGGAAGGGCGCAATCGGAAGGAGCGCCACCCGGATCGGTGAAAAGCGGCGGGCGATTTCTTGAAAATGGGGGCCGTAACCCGTATCTCCGGAATAAAAAACATTACCTGATGGGCCGGAGATGACAAAACCTCCCCAAAGGGTTATATTGCGGTCCCACAGGGTGCGCGACGAAAAGTGCTGCGCTGGAACCATTGTTATCGTTACGTCGGGAGACACACGGATTGACTGCCACCAATCAAGCTCATCCACAGTGGGGATGCCGGCGCCCCGGACGAGGTCGAGATTCCCGAGGGGCACGATGGAACGCGGCGTTCCCTTTTCCGCGAGACGCTCCAAGGTGGGAAGATCAAGGTGATCATAATGATTGTGGGACACCAGCACGACATCAATAGGGGGAAGATCTTCAAAACGGATGCCGGGCTGACGGTACCTTTGGGGACCCATCCATGATATCGGGCTGCAGCGGTCAGACCAAATTGGATCGATGAGAATGTTCAGATCATCCATTTGAATGAGGAAGGTGGCGTGACCGATAGGGGTCACGCTGATCATGCCTTTCGGGATACGGGCGA
>JANXZC010000042.1 GCA_025355725.1 Syntrophus sp. (in: bacteria) | reverse complement strand
CGATGCTTCGGAGGGGCGCCCGCAGGTCGTGAGAGACGGAATAACTGAAGGCGTCGAGCTCCTTGTACGCCGCTTCGAGTTGGAGGGTGCGGTTGAAGACGCGCTGTTCAAGCTCTTCGTTCAATTTGCGGATTTCTTCTTCCGCACGTTTGCGCTCGGTGATGTCCACCGCCATGCCCTCCAGGCAGACCAACTTGTCCGTCTCATCCTTGACGGCCCGGGTATTCAGGGACAACCAGATGGCGCTCCCATCCCTCCGACGGTACTGGACCTCATAAGACGAGAGAAAACCGTCTGCGGCGATGCGGCTCAGGATTTCAGTGCGGTCCTCCGGATTAATGTAGAGCTGATTCTTGATATCGGTGACGCTGGTTATCAGATCATCGGCGGAGTCGTATCCGAACATCCGGGCAATAGCCGGATTGGCTGAGACGAAGCGCCCCTCGGGGTTGGCCCGGTAGATTCCTTCCAGGACGTTTTCGAAAAGATCCCGGTACTTCTTTTCGCTCTCCCGCAGGGCCTCCTCCGCCTGCTTTTGTTCCGTGATGTCGTATGCCGAGGAAAGGGCTCCTTCAACATTTCCTTTTTCATCCTTGAGCACCCGGCACCACCAGGCGAGGAGCCGCTTCTGTCCATCTCTGCGACGCTGCCAGTTTTCCATATAGATGGTGTCTTCAGCGCCGCTGAAGAGAGGATTTACTGCATAATAGGTGTCTTGTTCGCCTTCAAAGTAAAAAGAAGCCTCTTTGCCGATCACATCTTCTCCAAAGAACTCAATCCCCACAGTATTCGCCCAGGTGTAGACTCTGTTCTTGTCCACTTCAATGATGATTTCCGGAACGGCGGCCAGGATGGCTTCCTGGCGTGCGGACAGGGATCTCAGCTTCTCATCCCCTTGCCGAAGTTTTGTCTCCGCTTGGAGGAGTTCCGCTGTTTTTCTAAACAGGAGAATTTTTCTTTGATAAACCAGAAAGAAAATGATCAGGAGGAACAAAAGGAGGGAAATAACGCCTGTTTCAATAAAATTTCTGAGAGTGGAACGAAAAATATCTCCCTGGGTTCTCTCAATGGTCACCGACCATCCGATATTTCCCACGGAAACGACGGTAAGATAACTTTTCCCCTGATCTTGCCGGGGATCATTCATTTCGATTTGCTGTTTCTTCCCTTTCAGTGCCGCTTCAACGATCGGGAAGATTCGATAATACGTTGGCTTTTCACTATAAGCGACTGCGTTGCTGTAAAGGATATGACCCGTCCGGTCGATTACGTTCATGGTTGTATAAGGGCTCAGAGGGACCCGTTGGATGGTGTCCACAAGATAACCAAGCCGTTGGGAGGTTGCGAGTATCCCGATGGGCCTTTCTTTTTCATCAACGATCGGGACGCAAACGGCTACCGCCAGCGGCTTATCACCGACGATCAGTTTAAAGACAGTGGAGATGTAAGGCTTCCAGTGGGTACTTGTCCCTTTGTACCAGTCACGGCTCGAGAGGTCCTTCCCGATGGCTTCGGGAAACACCGGGAAATTCGCCCAGAGAATGCCACGGGTGTCCGTGACGAAGGTCAGGTCGATCTCGGCATTCTTTTTAAGGTCGGACAGATGTCTGTTAACACCCGCAAGGTTCCTGTTCTTCACGGCGTCGATGAATAGGGGCCGGTGGGCATAGGACTGGAGGATTCCCATGGTTGCTTTGTTTTGTGCCAGGATGAGGTTCGCGAGGAGATTTGCCGTCGTCTTGTCATTAGCCAGGGCATTGTGCCTGGTGGTTTCAAAGTGCCGCCAGCCCAGAAAAAAGGCGGTTCCAAAGATTAAAATGAATAAGACGACAGCGGCAAGGATGATTGAATAAGGCTTGGCAATCCGATCGTTTGGCTGCAAGTCGCCGGCATGATGAAAAGCAGGGAGGGAAGGTGAGTCGTGCGTTTTCATGATCGTAATCCCCTAATTGGTTAACTTCTGAGGATGACACACTGTTCGGCATAATTTACATATCAACGTAAATAATTACGAGGTATTATACCGCAAATTAACGAATATGCAAGAGAATGTCCCCAGAAATATACTCTGACAAAATTGCGCGGTATTTCTGTAGATCAACGAGGGGTAATCTGGGGAGAACATGCTAATTATGCAACCGAATTGCTGATGGACGGGCCTATTGACCGGCGAGGAAATCGGCAATGGCCTGGTCCCGCCCGGCATGGGGATAAAAGACGATGGAATAGTGGTTGGTTCCCGCAACGTCAAACAGACGGGCCTGGCGGATCAGGCGGACCATATACTCCGCCGTCTCCATCGGCAGGACGACGTCTTCCTTAATGAACAGGCCTTCGGTTGCCCGCATGATCAGAGTGGGGCAGGCGACTTGCGAATATAGAGAGGAGATGCCGGCCTTGGCCAGATTTTCCGACTCTTCCCGGATACATGCGGGGTTGATCCGGGAGCGGACGCCACCGTCAACAGCGATTATTTCATAGCGAAAGTAATTTTCCAGGGTTTCCGCCCAGGGCTGGAAGAGGGGAGAATTTTTCAGCGGGGCTGTGTATTCCTCAAAGGAAGGAAAGACCCTGCCGAGGCGGGCCAGGGCGGGCTTGATAGCCTGATTTACCAGTTCCCACTGCTCCGGCGGGAGATCGCCGCCCCCGTCCACCATGATCAGGCGGTCCATCCGTTCCGGATAGGCGGCGGCGAAGGCGAGGCTGATGTAGGCCCCCAGGGAATGTCCCATGAGGGTGATACGGTCTATTCTCAGGTCATCAAGGACGCAGCGGATGTCCTCGACATGGGCGGCGAGGGAATAACCAGTCGGCGGCTGGTCGGAATGTCCCCGTCCCCGGAGATCCATTGCCAGGAGGGGATGTCTTGTCCGGAGAGACGCGGCTATCTGGCTCCAGCACTGGAGATTGGCGGACAGGCCGTGGATGCACAGGACCGCTCCCTGTGTTGTCGCGGCAAAATCACACCACCCGGCAAGCTGGATGCCGACGCCGTCGCCGGGAACTTTTTTCATGAGGGGAAATACACTCATTGCGTTACCTTTCCAATAACTATTAGCACTGTGTTTCAACCGCGTCAAGCTGACCCCATTATTCTCCTTGACAGATCAAGCATCGCCTTTCTATAATGGCCAAAATTTGAAAAGGAAAAATAGCCGGGTCCCGTGCAACGTCGGATTGTAAACCCCGTCAGGTCCGGAAGGAAGCAGCGGTAGCAATAACCGGTGTGTGCTACGGGGAAACCCGGCTATTCTTAATTTATATGACAACCCCCCCCGTGGAATATCTGGTCATGGCTAGGAAGTGGCGCCCGCAAGTATTTGAGGATGTCGCCGGTCAGGATCATGTCATCCGCACCCTCCAGAACGCCGTCAAGCTCGACCGGATAGCCCATGCCTTCATCTTCAGTGGTCCCCGGGGAGTGGGCAAGACATCGGTTGCCCGGATTCTTGCCAAGGCCCTGAACTGTGAACAGGGGCCGACGCCGGTGCCGTGCCAGGTTTGCACCCATTGTCGGGAGATTACCGAGGGGATTGCCCTGGATGTCCATGAAATCGACGGCGCCTCGAACCGCGGTATCGACGAGATCCGGGAACTCCGGGAAAACATCAAGTTTCTTCCCGCCTCCTCCCGCTACAAGGTCTATATCATCGACGAAGTCCATATGCTGACCAGGGAGGCCTTCAACGCCCTCCTGAAGACCCTCGAAGAGCCGCCGCCCCATGTAGTATTCATCTTTGCCACGACGGAGACCCACAAGATCCCGGCGACGATTCTATCCCGGTGTCAATGTTTCGATTTCCGGCGTATCTCCCTGAAAGAAATCGGAGACAACCTCAGAACGATCGCCGCCGCCGAAGGAATAGAGATCAGCGATAAAGGACTGTCCTGGATCGCCGCCGCCGGCGACGGCAGTATGCGGGATTCCCAGAGCATCTTCGATCAGATCGTTTCCTATGCCGGGACTGCCGTTGCCGACGGTAATATCGAAGAAATCCTCGGCCTGACGGATCGGCGGTTTGTGATCACCATCGCCGAGGCTGTTCTGGCCAGAAATGCTGCTCAGTGCCTGAAATTGATTGACGAGGGCTATTACGCCGGTCTGGATATGCAGGTCTTTTATCAGATGCTCGTCGATCATTTCCGCAATCTAGTTTTGACCAAGGTCGTTGCCGGGGCGGAAGGTATTACGGAGATGACTCAAGAGGACTGGTCCATACTCCAGGAACAGACGGGAAAAGTTTCCCGGGAGACCCTGCAGCGCCTCCTGGAGATTCTCATGGCCGAAGAAGAGACAATGCGGAGAACCCAGAGTCCGCGCCTGGTTCTGGAGATGGCCCTGACCCGTATGGCGCACCTGGCGCCTCTGATCCCCATCGATGAGATCCTGGCCAGGATGGCGTCTCTGGAGCGAAGCCTGACATCCGGCGCCGGCGCCATAGTAATGGCAACGGGAGAAAACAGCAAAGGACAATTGCGACCGGTTACGGATGTAAAGGGGCCCGTCGATTCCGTAGTGCCCACGTCCCCGGCGCCCATAGCGGCGATCCGGGAACAGGCGGCGACGGGTTATGGAGCGGGCGAAAAGGCAATCGCTGCTGACGCTAAAGGAGATCAATCCTGGGAAGGTTTCAAGGCCTTCGTGAAACAATCCAATCCACCCCTGTGGTCCAAGCTTGATCCCGGTCAGATGCTTTCCAGGGAAGGCGACCGTTTGACCGTCGGTTTTCCTAAGACCTATGTCTTTTTTGAAGATATCGAGAAGCATCAGAAAGAGGCCCTCAGCAAACTGGCCAGGAATTATTTTCAGTGTCCCGATCTGGAGATCAGGATCGAGGCCCAGCATAACGACTCCGCAGGGAACAATGGCAAAATGGCAAACGGGAACGGGAAAGCCCAACTGATAAGTGATATCAGGCAGGAGGCCCTGAAACATCCCCTGGTCCAAAAGGTCATGGATATTTTTGAAAACGCCGAGATCCGTGATGTGATCCCAAGACAGACGGTGACCGAGGGGGAAGTGGAATAATTGTGAAAGAAATTAGGAGGTAGGAAAGTTGGCCAATTTCGGAAATATAATGAAACAGGCAAAGAAGATGCAGGAGCGGATGGCCCGCCTGCAGCAGGAGCTGGAAACGAAGACCGTCGATGCTTCTTCAGGAGGCGGGATGGTTTCCGTGGTCGTCAACGGCAAATTTGAAATCATCACCCTGAAGATCGAAAAGGATGTCGTCAATGCCGAAGATGTAGAGATGCTCCAGGATCTGGTGATGGCGGCCGTCAACGAGGGTGTTCGCAAGGCCCAGGAAATGACAACAGCAGAGATGTCCAAGATTACCGGGGGACTCAATATCCCCGGTTTGACATGACGGCGGGGCGTCCATGTCCCAATATGCCCCACCCATAGAGCGACTGATTAAGGAACTGGCCCGTTTCCCCGGGATCGGCGAAAAAACCGCCGCCCGGCTCGCCAATTTTATTCTCCACGAATCCATCGCGGACGCCCGGCGGCTGGCCGAAAGCATCATGGAAGTAAAGGAGCGGATTCACCTGTGCCGGACCTGTTTCAACCTTACAGAACAGGATCTCTGCGCCATCTGCGCCAATCCGGCCCGGGACCGGGAAGTCATCTGTATCGTTCAGGACCCCGACGCCCTTATTGCCATTGAAACGACCGGTGAATATCGCGGCGCGTACCATGTACTCCATGGGGCCCTGGCGCCGTTGGACGGGATCGGTCCCGACGACCTCCACCTTCAGGAATTGTTATCCCGGATAGAAGGACATACTGTCCGGGAGGTGATCATTGCCACCAATCCCGATGTCCATGGAGAATCCACCGCCTTGCTGATCAGCAAGATCCTCCAGAATAAAAGTGTGACCATCTCGAGGATCGCCATGGGCGTCCCCATGGGGGGAGATCTTAAATACACCGACCGGATGACCCTTGGTAAAGCCATGGAATTCCGGCGCGGGATGTGAGCGACCAAACGCAATGGGCCCTATCAGAGAGATCGACAGCAAGCTTATCACGGAAACAGTAAAACGATTGTTTTTAGAGGCCAATACCTGCCTTGGCGCCGATGTCCTGGCGGCCCTGCAAACATCTCTCGCCCGGGAGGAATCACCTCTTGGCCGTCAGGTCCTCGCCCGCATGCTGGAAAACGCCGCCGTTGCCAGGGAAGAATCCGCCCCTATCTGCCAGGACACGGGTCTTGCCGTCGTCTTTGTCGAGCTTGGACAGGATGTCCACGTGGCAGGAGATCTCCTTAATGCCGCCATTGAAGAAGGGGTGCGGCAGGCTTATGAAGAGGGGTATTTCCGGAAATCCGTCTGTGACCCCCTGACCAGGGCCAATACGGGCGACAACACCCCGGCGGTGATTAATGTGGAAATAGTAGCCGGCGACAGGATTCGACTTAGCGTTATGCCCAAAGGGGGGGGCAGTGAGAACATGAGCAGTGTCGCCATGCTCCTCCCCGCGGCGGGAAGGGAAGGGATCAGGCGACATGTCGTCGAGTCGGTTTTGAAAGCCGGGCCGAACCCCTGTCCGCCCGTCATCGTCGGGGTCGGTATCGGCGGTTCCATCGAAGAGTCACTCATCCTCGCCAAAAAGGCCCTTTTGCGACCCCTGGGGCAGAAGAACGGTCGGGACGAACGCCTTAACGAACTTGAGCAGGACATCCTCGCCGACGTGAACCGGATGGGCGGCGGCCCCCAGGGATTCGGGGGCAGCGTCTCCGCCCTGTCCGTCCATGTGGAAATGAAGCCCTGCCATATCGCCAGCCTGCCCGTGGCCGTGAATATCCAGTGCCATGTGGCGCGCCATCGTGAGGCCATAATTTAGCGTTCCAGCGCACCCCTTGAAGGGGAGTAACTAAGAATTTCCCCCTTCCCTTCAAGGAGAGGGTTAGGGTGGGGATGGGTTAAACATGCAAAATTATCGATCCATAAAAACCCCGTTGACCGATGAGCTGTGTGCAAGTTTGCATGCCGGCGATATGATTCTGCTTAGCGGTGAGGTATTTGCTGCCCGGGATGCGGCCCACCGTCGCCTCCAGGAAACCATCCAGCGCGGAGAGGAGCTTCCCTTTGACATCCGGGGGGCGGTGATCTTTTACGCCGGTCCCTCGCCGACCAGACCGGGGCGGATCATCGGTTCCATCGGCCCGACGACGAGTTACCGGATGGACCCCTTTGCCCCTCTGCTGATGGAACAGGGAATGAAGGGCATGATCGGCAAGGGGAAGCGGTCGGCCGAAGTCGTGGCGGCCATGGAGCGTCACAAAGCCGTGTATTTCGGGGCCATCGGCGGGATCGCCGCCCTGACGGCGCGGTGTGTCCGCAGCGTCGAACTGGTGGCCTATGCAGACCTTGGACCCGAGGCGGTCCTGAGACTTGAACTGGTCGATCTGCCCGTCGTTGTGGTCAATGATACGCAGGGCAGGGACCTCTACGAGGAAGCCCTGAAACGTTCTAAATTATAATGATCAGACCGGAACGAACGATTGAAAAACTAAAGCGGGGCGACAAGGTTGTCATTGCCGCCCTGGGGGACTCGTTGACCCAGGGGTGGATGGTCCGGCGCGGTTATATCCATTTCCTCCTGGAGATGCTCAAAGCGCGTTATCCCCAAAGCGCCCTGACTATCGTTCCCAAGGGCATTCCGGGAGACTCGGCGGATAATGGCCTCTATCGCCTCCGCTACGATATTCTTGAATACAACCCCGACTGCGTACTCATCCAGTATGCCATCAATGACGCCTTCATGGGCTACACATCCCGGCAATTCCGCAGTACGATCCAGGAAATAATTGAAGAAATTCAAGCAGATGGGGATGCTGACATCATCCTGGTGACGTCGAGTTATATAGGCGACAATGCCGATGCGGAGGTCATCGGGGAGTTTTACCGCCAATTGGAGGAACTGGGGTCCGTCTTCGGCCTGCCCGTCGCGATGGTCCACGAATACTGGAAAGAGAGGATAGACGAGGGGGCAGATTATCGGACCCTTGTCCAGTACGACATGGTACACCCCACCGAGGACGGCTATCGGTTCATGGCCGAGGCCATAGCTGCCCTATTTTAAGACAACGAGGGCGTCCACGGCAACAGGTTGACCGTTGGGACGGATCTTCAGGGGATTGATGTCGATTTCGGCGATCTCTCCGTATTCCAGGCCGATCTGACCGACGGCCAGGAGGATGCGGGCCAGGGCCTCCCGGTCCACTGCCCCTTCCCCGCGAAAGGGGTCAAGAATCTTCACGGCCCTGATATCGGACATCATGGACCGGGCGTCTCCCGTTGTGAGGGGGGCGATGCGGAAAACCGTGTCTTTCAAGATCTCCGTGAGGATGCCGCCCAGGCCGAACATGACGGCTGGTCCAAAATGGGGATCCCTGGTCAGACCGCAGACGAGTTCCCTCGCCCCGCCGACCATTTCTGTGACGATCAGGGCCTCGCAACCTGGAATCTTCAGCAGCCGCTTGCCTTCCGATTCGATTTCCCCGGGCGTCTTCAGATTGAGGACAACGCCCCCGACTTCGGTCTTGTGGGTGAGGCTGGCGCCGGTAGCCTTCAGAGCCACGGGATAGCCCAATCCGGCCGCCGCCGCGACGGCTTTATCGACGTCGATTGCATGGATGTCCCTGGAAACGGGGATACCGAAAAGGGCCAGGAACCTCTTGGAGTCATATTCACTCATGGTTTTCCGGCCTTTGGCAAGGGCATCATGGAGCATTGAAGCGGCTTTCGTCATGGACTTATCCTCGATGTTAAGGTTTTGTCTGTTCATAGAAGAGACCCCGGCGCTTGTCAATATTTTTTCCGGTAATCTGTTTTTTACCATTGACACGTTTTCCCATTTTTAGTACTGGAGACTACATTTTTGTTTCAGTAAGACATACCAGAAAAATTGGAGATAGAAGATCATGATTGAAATAAGGTGGCACGGAAGGGGAGGTCAGGGCGCGGTCACGTCCGTCGAGCTTTTGGCGCTGGCGGCGATCGAAGAAGGAAAATACGCCCAGGGTTTTCCGGCGTTTGGTCCGGAGCGACGGGGGGCGCCGGTCATGGCATATAATCGTGTATCGGAAAAACCCATCAAAATCCGTTCCGGCATCTACAAACCAGATGTGGTCGTTGTCCTTGACCCGTCGCTGGTTGGCCTTGTAAATGTGACGGACGGTCTTAAACCCGATGGCCTGCTCATTATCAATACCTCAAAACCGGCGGAGACTCTCCGGGAACAACTCAAGTACAAAGGCAAGCTGGCGACCGTCGATGCCACCCACATCGCCCGGGAGGAGCTTGGCGTTCCCATTGCCAATACCACGATGCTGGGAGCGGTCATGAAGGCGACTAAGGTCCTGAAGCTGGAATCTCTGAACGAGCCCCTCGAGGAGCGGTTCGGGAAGATTGCGAACAAAAACAAGAATGCCCTGAAGAGGGCCTATAACGACGTTAAACTGGCAAAGTAAACGATTATTGAGGTGTTTTTCATGAAACAGAAGAAATGGCCGGAAGCCTGGCAGGAAGTTACCCCCGGTTGCATGGTGTTCGAGCCGGGGAGCGCCAGTTTGTATAAAACGGGAAGCTGGCGAGCTCAAAGACCCATCTGGGACAACAAAAAGTGTATCAAATGCGGCATCTGTTATATATTTTGCCCCGAGGCCTGCGTCTCCGAGAAAGAAGAGGGCTTCTTTGCGGCGAACCTGGACTACTGCAAAGGCTGTGGAATATGCGCCCATGAATGCTGGCCCCAGGCCATCGTCATGATGGAAGAGGAGGTGTGACCATGGGTAAACGTATTGGCATGGAAGTAGGAATTGCGGCTGCGGAGGCCGTGGGGCTGTGCAACATCGATGTGGCAGCCGTTTATCCCATCACCCCCCAGTCCCATATTGCGGAGCATTTATCGGATATCGTTCATGACGGACGGATTGACGCCGAGTTCATTACCGTTGAATCGGAGCATTCCTCCATCAGCGCCTGCGCCGGCGCCTCGGCGACGGGAGCACGGGTCTACACGGCCACCAGTTCCCAGGGACTTATGTACATGCATGAGGTGCTCCCCATCGTTTCGGCCATGCGGCTGCCCGTAGTCATGGGCAACGCCAACCGCGCCATTGCCGGGCCCCTGAACATCTGGAACGATCATTCGGACATCATGAACCAGCGGGACTGCGGCTGGATCGTCATGCATGCGGAGAACGGCCAGGAGGTCATCGATATGACCATCCAGTCTTTCAAGATTGCAGAACATGCAGACGTCATGCTGCCTACGGTAGTCAATATGGACGGTTTCCAGTTGACCCATATGATCGAGCCCCTCGAATTTCCTACCCAGGCAGAGGTGAACAAGTTCCTACCCGACCGGGTTCCCTATGCCACCCTCCATCCGGATAAGCCCGTCTCCATGGGGTGCTTCAATATGCCCGAAATATTTACGGAGACGATGAAGGTAAAGGATTCGGTCTTGATCAACTCCAAGAAGACGATCATTAAGATCTGGAATGAATGGGGCAAACAGTTTGGGCGGAATTACAAACCGGTGGAAACCTACAAGACCAAAGGGGCGGAAACGCTGATTCTGACTGTGGGCTCCATGGGTGAGACGGCTTCGGTTGCCGTCGATGAACTGAAAAAAGCGGGCAAGTCCGTCGGTCTTGTGAAACTGAGACTCTGGCGTCCCTTCCCCCTCGAAGAACTCCGGGCCGCGATCAAAGGCTGCAAGACCCTGATCGTCATGGATCGCTCCGTCACCTTCGGCGGCATCGGCGGGCCCGTAGCAACGGAAATCAAATCGCTCATTTTCCACGACAAGGATCGCCCCCGCATCGTCAATTACCTTATGGGACTTGGCGGCCGGGATGTCACGGTGGAGGATTTCATAACCATGGTGGAGCGGGCGGCCAAAAAGAAGGACGAAACCTATGAATTTTATGGGGTGAGGGAATGATGAACACCGTAGAGAATTTTGAAATATTTGCACCGAAGCTCATTGACAAAAGAGAATTGTTCAGTCCCGGGCACCGCGCCTGTCAGGGCTGCGGAGAGGTCCTGGCCCTCCGGCTGATCATGAAGGCCCTGGGAGAAGACACGGTGGTTTCCAACGCCACGGGTTGTATGGAAATCATCTCCACCGCCTATCCCCATACGGCCTGGGAAGTGCCATATATCCATGTCGCCTTTGAAAACGCCGCGGCCGTGGGATCGGGCGTGGAAGCGGGACTGAAGGCCCTCCGTAGAAAAGGTAAGATCGCCGACCGGTATGTGAAATCCGTAGCTATCGCCGGTGACGGCGGGACGGTGGACATCGGTCTCCAGGCCCTTTCCGGGGCCATGGAAAGAGGACACGATCTGGCCTTCTTCTGCCTGGACAACGAGGCCTACATGAACACCGGTATTCAGCGTTCCAGTGCGACGCCCTTCATGGCGGCCACGACGACATCGCCGGCCGGCAAGGCCATCAAGGGTCAGCGAACAGGGAAGAAGAATGTTCCCGAGATCATGGTCGCCCATAACATCCCCTACGTGGCTACCGCCTGTCCGAGCTATCCCATCGATCTGATGAACAAGGTGGAGAAGGCAAGAAATACTAAGGGTCCATCTTACGTCCATGTCTTTTCCGTCTGTCCGACGGGATGGCGGGGGGCCTCCAATGAAACTATCAAGCTTGGCCGCATGGCCGTAGAGACGGGCTTTTTCCCCCTCTATGAGGTGGAAGACGGCAAGTATCGCCTTACCATGGAATACACCGAAAAGCGGCGCCCCATGGAGGACTACCTGAAGCTGCAAGGACGGTTCAGACATCTGGACCCTGCTGATATTGTTAAGGTTCAGGCCCTGGTGGACAAGGAATTCCGGAAATTGATGCACAAGGTGGAAACATCGGTGCCGTGGAGCGAATAGTCTGCGGGTGGATTAACGGAATCATTCCCAATTCATGAAATCAAGATAAAGGTGACGGAAGCATGAATACAGTGGCATTTAGCAGTTGGAACGGTAAGATCATGGACAACAGGACCTCGGGCAAAGGAGCGGGCAAGGCAAAGAAGCCCGCGGAAGGTGCCTATCCTGCGGCGTTGGATGGTCAGAGCTATGACGCCCTTATGGGCTGGAACGGTCTGGTGGTCGTCGATCCGAAAGCGGATATAGCGGCACTCACTCTTGCCTATCTCGGAGAGGCGAGAAAGCTCTCCTGCGGCGAATGCTCCGTCTGTATGATTGGCATCGACCGGGTCCGGGATATTTTGCAGGGACTGTCCTCGGGAAAGGTGACATCCAAAGATCTCGCCGAGATCGAAGATATCGTCAAAGGCGTCATGGTCAACAGCAAGTGCAATTTCGGCCGCGCCTCGGCCCTGACCCCCGTCCTCGACGCCGTGAAACACTTCAAGGCCAGTTTCATGGCGGCAGGGAAGACTGCGGCGAAGAAGGGAGCAGAAAAGGCCTTTCAGTCGGCAGTGACGGCCCCCTGCATGAAGGCCTGTCCGGCCACGCTGGATATTCCCGGCTACATCGAACTGATCCGGAACAATAAATTCAAGGAGTCCCTTGACTTAGTCAGGGAACGCTGCATCCTTCCCGGCGTCATCGGGAGAGCATGCACCCACCCCTGTGAAGACGCTTGTGTACGCAAGGACATGGACGGCTCATTGGCCATTCGCCTCCTCAAGCGGGCGGCGGCGGACCAGGATCTTCAGGGAGGTAGTGCCCTGGCGGTTCCCAAAGAGGAAAAGAAGGAAAAAATCGCCGTCATCGGCGCCGGTCCGGCCGGCCTGGCGGCTGCCTACCACCTCCGCCTCAGAGGTTATGGCGTGACGATTTTTGAGGCCCTCCCCAAGGCGGGCGGCATGGCAGCGGTGGGCATTCCCGATTACCGCCTGCCCAAGGATATCCTCAATCATGAAATCGATCTGATCAAGCGGATGGGAGTTGATGTCCGGTTCAACAGCAAGGTGGATGCCCTGAATGCCGCTGATTTTCAGAAGCAGGGTTATGCCGCCGTATTTACGGCTATCGGCGCCCATGTCGGAACAAAAATAGGATGCAAGGGTGAAGAGATTGCCTCGGACGATGTCGTGCAGGGGGCGGACTTCCTAAGGGGCCTCAGTCTTGGTAAAAAGACGAACCCGGTAGACAAAGTCGTGATCATCGGTGGCGGTAATGTGGCCCTCGACTGTGCACGTAATTGCCTCCGTCTGGGATTCAAGAATGTTGAAATCGTTTACCGCCGTTCTCGGGTTGAAATGCCGGGTTCCAAGGAAGAAATCGAAGAAGCCATCCACGAAGGCGTGAAATTTACTTATCTTACCGCTCCCGTCGGGATTGTCCGCAAGGCGGCCAAGGTAACGGCTATCGAGTGTGTAAAAATGAAGCTTGGGGAACCCGACGAAAGCGGCCGGAAAAGACCGATTCCGATTAAAGGCTCCGAGTTTACCCTGAAGACCAACATGGTGATTGCCGCTACGGGTCAGAAACCCGATCTCGGTCTGCTGACAGGGAAGGATAAAGGGACAATGGCCACGGCGTGGGGGACCATCAAGGCGGATCCCGTCAGTTGCTCCACCCCGGCGACGAGAATCTTTGCCGGCGGCGACTGCGTCAGCGGTCCGGCCACCCTGATCGAGGCACTGAATATGGGGAACAAGGCGGCAAAAAGTATCGACGCCTATCTCCAGGGAAAGACGTTTGTCGATGAACTCTCTTTTGAAGGCATCGATGTTTGTCAGCAGCGGGATATGGGTTTTGTTCCCCCAGCGAAGAGCGGAGAGGTTAAATTTCTTGATCTGGCCGAACGTCTAAAGGGGTTTGCAGAGGTCGAGGGCGGCTTCAGTGCCGACGCCGCCATGAAGGAGGCCCATCGCTGCCTGAGGTGTTATCGCCTTGTGGTATGGCAATAAATCCTGAATAACAGGGAACAATTTCATAGGATAGAGGGAAAGTCATGGCGAAGATGATCATCAATGGACATGAAATAGAGGCAAAAGCAGGCGCTACGGTGTTGGAGGAAGCAAGGAAACTGAATATCGATATTCCGACCCTTTGTTACCACAAGGACCTCAGTTCTTTTGGCGCTTGCCGGCTGTGTACGGTAGAGATCAAGGTCAAGGGCAAATGGCAGCTTGCCGCTTCCTGTCAGACGGAAACGGCTGCGGGCATGGAAGTCCGGACCGATACGGATAACGTCCGGGAAAGCCGGAAACTGGCGGCGGCCCTGCTGTATTTCCGGTATCCTCAGACAGTGGTAGTCCGGGATATGGCAAAGAAACTCGGAGTCGAAGTCCAGGCCGCGGCAGCGGACAGCCAGGATTGCATCCTCTGCGGGCTGTGTACCCGGACTTGTCATGAAATCGTCGGGGTCAACGCCTTGAATTTCAAGGACCGGGGCCTGGCCAGAGACATCGAGGAGCCGAAGATCGAATTTGATTCTTCCTCCTGTATCGGTTGCGGTTCCTGCGCTTATGTCTGCCCCACGGGCTTTGTTCGCATGGAGGCGGTGGATGGCAAGCGGATCATCTGGGATAAGGTATTTAAGATGGCGTCCTGCCAAGTATGCGGGAGGTATTTCGCGCCCGTAGAACAGCTTGAATTCATCAGCAAGACAACGGGCGTATCGGTCAGCCAGATGATGACCTGCGTGAGCTGCCGCTAATCGGCAAAAAACAAATTGACAAAAAGACCGCCTTGCATTACAAGGCGGTCTCGCTTTTCTTAACCGACATATTCCTCAGTAGCTCAGTCGGTAGAGCAGCTGGCTGTTAACCAGCGGGTCCGTGGTTCGAGTCCGCGCTGAGGAGCCAATACATAAAAGGGGTTACGGATGATCACCGTAGCCCCTTTTTGTTTGATGTGGAAATCTCTCCCCACTCTCTCCCCACTTTCGGAAATCCCATGTCCATTTCCCGGTCATCCCCCCCCCCATAAAAACAGGAATGACAGCGTAGAGAGATAGCCAAAGCAACTTCTACCGTATGCCCGAAAGTTATCCCCCGGACGGAAGCGAGCGACGCGAAGCCTTTGGCGGAGCAGGCGCGGCGCGAGCGTACCCGGAAGGGGAGATCAACTTGAGGGACGACATAATGACCACACAAAGCTTAAATGGTCATTTAAAGGCGATTACATGCAACTGTACACCCATTTACTCATGCAGAATTAGATAATTTCCACAGGCACACAGATACGAGGCCACAGGTGATTAAAAGGCACGTATTTCAACATCCCCCCCCTACCCCCACCGGTGCCAAAACGACCAGATGCGTTTTCCTTTCCATTTTATCAGTCAACTCCGAAATGTTCCGGTTAATATGAATTGAAAAGAAGCATGTGTAAGAAATATGTATTTATTTAAACAAAAATGTTCTAATATCGCAACTCACTATAAAGACTATAATACTGATGTCCATAATCGATTAAATTAAATTCTTGCAATCCATAAAAATCAAGTATAGAAGACTAATAAAGTTGACTCAGATCCATATAACATTAGCCTATTTGAGGTGATAATTGTTGATCTAATGACCCCGAAACTCGAAAAGAGCAAGGGGTTTTTGTGTATTTGGAGAGCATGTAAGTATCCATGAATGAGGATCAATGGTTTTATAAAGATACTGACGGGATG
>JANXZC010000038.1 GCA_025355725.1 Syntrophus sp. (in: bacteria) | reverse complement strand
TCAGACTTACTTATTGACATCTGAGGTCAAATGTCAATAAGTAAGTCTGACCCCATTACTAAGGAAAGCTATGTCCTTTCAGGATATCTACGGCCATGAAAAACAGATCGCCCTGCTGAAGTCCGCCATCACCGGTGGACGCCTTGCCCACGCCTACCTTTTTCACGGCCGGGAGGGAATCGGCAAGAAAGCCGCCGCCATGGCCTTTGCAGCGGCCATTCTCTGCGACAGGAAAGAGGCGGAAGCCTGCCATACCTGTCTGTCCTGTAAAAAAACAGGCCACGGCAATCATCCCGATCTGATTACCATTGCCGCAGAAGGAGCCTTTATTAAAATTCAAGCCATCAAGGATCTTCTCCATATGATCGCCTTTCGTCCCTTGGAGGGGGGACGGAGACTGTTTATCATCGATGAGGCAGACCGGATGAATCAGGCTGCCGCCAATGCCCTCTTAAAGACCCTGGAAGAACCATCGCCGGCAAATATTCTCGTCCTGATCACCTCAAAACCATACACCCTTCCCAGAACGATTCTTTCCCGCTGCCAGCAGATCCGGTTCAGTCCCCTGCGACAGGATGCCGTGGCCGCATATCTTGAGAACAAAGAATCCCTTGGCCATGAGACGGCCAGGATGATTGCCGCCGCAGCCGAGGGAAGTATCCAGCGGGCGCGGCAACTAAAGGGAGACGATTACCTTGCCGACAGGAAGGCCGTTATGGGGCATCTCGCCGCCGACCATTCCGGAGATCCCCTGCGAAGGCTTTCCCTGATGAGGTATCTGGGAAAAGATAAAAAAGACGTCTCTGAAAAGCTCTCCCTCCTCCTCTCCTGTTTCCGGGACGCCCTGGTATGGAAGGAACTTCCTGGAGATCCGACGACGGCAAACAGCGACGAGCAGGATGCCATCCAGGCCATAACACGCTTAACCACCGATGATATCCTTTACAACCTGCAAACCATCTCCGCGTCTATCCGCGCCCTTGAGTACAATGCCAATAAGCTGTTGACTTTAGAGGCCATGACGTTTACACTTCGCCTTTAATTCAATCAACGTCTTTATGGATACTCATGGCTGACCCGGATATTGTTGGAATCAAGTTTAAGCGGGAAGGGAAAATTTACAATTTTTCCGCCGCCGGCGTTTCCCTGCAAAAAGGCGATCCCGTCATTGTTGAAACGGATCATGGCATGGCCTTTGGCGTAGTTGTTACGGATACGCCTGCTCCTGCGGGGGAGCTGCCCACTGAGGCTCACAAACCCATCCTTCGGCAGGCAACCGATGAAGATGTGCAGATACAGGCGGAAAATCAGCTCCTGGAAAGAGAAGCCAGACGTTATTGCACCGATAAGGTCAAACAGCGCGAGCTTCCCATGAAGATTGTGGACGTCGAATATCTCTTCGATCGCAGTAAAGTCGTTTTCTATTTTACGGCGGAGAACCGGGTCGATTTCCGGGAATTGATCAAGGATCTGGTGCAGAGATTCAAAGCGAGGATTGAACTGAGACAGATCGGGGCCAGACAGGAGGCCCGTATGATCAGGGGAATGGGGATCTGTGGACGGGAAGTATGCTGCGCGACCCTCCTCCACAATCTGGATCGGGTGTCTGTAAAAATGGCCAAGGAACAGAGTATGTCCCTCAATCCGGAAAAAATATCGGGTCTATGCGGCCGGCTTATGTGCTGCCTCGCCTTCGAATATGACTCTTATCTGGCAATGAAGAAAGACATGCCCAAATGCGGAAAGTTGATTCAAATCGACGACTCCCGGGCCAAGGTTATTCGCCAGAGCGTCCTGAAAGGGGAAATCACCGTGGAAATGGAAAACGGTGAGGAACGGATCATCAAGGTGGAGGACCTATAAGGGGGGGACGGTTGCTATGGGAAGAAATTATTACATTACAACACCTATTTATTACGTCAACGCCTCGCCTCATATCGGCCACGCCTATACAACCATTGTCGCCGACGTCCTGGCGCGCTACTACCAGTTATCCGGTTTTCGTACCTTTTTTCTGACCGGCACCGATGAGCACGGCGACAAAATCGCCGAAGCGGCCCAGCAGGCGGGCGTAGAGCCCAAGGCTTACGCCGACCGGATCAGCGCGCAATTCCGGAACCTCTGGCCGGAACTGAGCATCAAGAACGATTACTTCATCCGCACCACCGATGAAAACCATATGCAGGTTGTACGCACGATTCTTCAGAAGGTTTACGATACGGGGGACATCTATTTCGGCCACTATGAGGGACATTACTGCGTAGGCTGCGAACGCTTTTACATGGAAAAGGAACTCGTGGACGGCCTCTGTCCCGATCATCAGTGCGAACCAGAATTTCGAAAGGAAAGCAATTATTTCTTCCGAATGAGCAAATACCAGGACTGGCTTATCCAGCACATCCAAGATCATCCCGATTTCATTCGTCCCGAACGCTACCGCAACGAGGCCCTGGCGTTTCTGAGAGAACCGCTGGAAGACCTCTGTATTTCCCGTCCGAAGACCCGCCTTACCTGGGGTATTACCCTGCCCTTCGACGATAATTATGTGACCTATGTCTGGTTTGACGCCCTGATCAACTACATCACCGGTATCGGCTATCCCGAGGGGGAGAACTTCCGGACCTTCTGGCCCGTGGCGGAGCATCTGATCGCCAAAGATATTCTCAAGCCCCACGGCATCTACTGGCCCACCATGCTCAAGGCCGCCGGGATCGAGCCTTACCGGCATCTCAATGTTCATGGATACTGGAACGTGGACCAGAGCAAGATGTCCAAGAGCCTGGGAAATGTAGTCAAGCCCCTGGACCTGAAAGATAAGTACGGCCTGGACGCCTTTCGCTATTTCCTCTTGCGGGACATGGTCTTCGGCCTCGACTCCAGTTTCAGCGAGGAGAGTTTCGTACAGCGGACCAACGCGGATCTGGCCAACGATCTGGGTAACCTGATCAGCCGGGTTATGGCCATGGCGCTGAAATATTTTGACGGCACCGTTCCCCAACCGGGTGCGACGTCTGTTGCGGATCAGGTCTTCACCGCTACCGCCCGGCGAACCAGGGAGGAGGTTGATGTCTGTTTTCAGGAAATGGCCCCCCATAAGGCCCTGATGGCCATCTGGGGATTCATCAGTACGGCCAACAAGTTCATCGTCGAGAGCGAACCCTGGACGCTGGCCAAGGATCCCGCGAAGAAGGACCGCCTGGCGACGGTTATCTACAACCTTCTCGAAGCCCTGAGGTGTATCGCCGTTTTCATTGCCCCTTTCATACCGGATACGGCGCAAAAACTGCTGGCCCATCTGGGTATCGACGACCCGGAAACCCAGGATTTCTCAACTCTGCAGGACTGGGGCAGGTTGCCGCCGGGAAATCTTTTGCAGAAAATTGAGGCCTTGTTCCCAAGAATTGAGGTTAAAAGTATGGAAACACAAGAAAAAGCAGCTCCGATCTTCAAACCCGAGATCTCCTATGAAGATTTTGAAAAAGTCGATTTACGGGTGGCCAAGGTCCTGGAAGCAGAGCTGGTGCCAAAATCCAGCAAGCTTCTGAAAATGAAGATCGACATCGGCGAGGAGCGGGTGATCGTAGCCGGAATGGGAAAGGATTATAAGCCGGAAGAAATCGTGGGCAAGATGATCGTGGTAGTCGCCAATCTCAAACCGACGAAACTCATGGGTGTTGAATCGCGGGGGATGCTGCTGGCCACGGATACGGCTGACGGTCTGACCCTGCTATCCTTTGACCGGGTACCGGAGGCGGGCGCTAAAGTCCGCTGATTCCGATTCCAAATCAAAGCGCTATCTTCGTTGGCTTCGTCATCGGCTCCCCGACGTATTTCCATATACGCCTGCGTCGCCTCTTCCTTGCCGCCTTGATTTCATCTTTGATTTAGAACCGGAAAAGATACCATTCTAAACTTGACGAACTCGTAAAAAGTCGCAAGGTTCACTTTTCGTCATTCCGGACCTGATCCGGAATCCAGTAATATAGACATGTTCTGGATACCGGCTTTCGCCGGTATGACGGCGGTGGTGACTTTTTGCAAGGGCATCAAACTTCATTCGGAAATGGCGTTTCCTCCCATCTGCTTGGCCCGATAGAGGGCCGCATCGGCCTCGCTGAAGAGGCTATCCGCATCCTGCTCCGGCTTCATCTGGGCTACTCCTACCGATACAGTGGGGTAATCCACAATCTTTTCCTCCGCCATGATGGGTGTCGTCTGTTCAATGCTCTTGAAAAGGCGCACCGCAATCCCTCTGGCCGTTTCCATGTCCGCATCGGGCAGGAGAATGGAAAAAAGGTCCGAGCCATACCTGGCAATTATCTCCGTAGGCCGGAGATGCTGGTTCAGGCCGTAGGCCATGGAATAGAGGACCCGATCTCCGCAACGACGGCCGTAGCGGTCGTTGAAGGCCTTGAACCCGTCAATATCCATGAGCAGGAGGCTCAAGGGTTTTCCTGCATGGTGAGAGCGCAGGCACTGACGCCTCAGTAATTGATCAAACCATTCCCGGTTCGGTAATCCCGTCAGGGCATCGACATTCCCGTAGTGACGTTCCTCCCGATCCAGATGCACCCCTCCGGACACCACGGAATCGGCATGACGGAGACGCTTGGCCAAGGTGTACAGGAGATTGCAGGCGATGGCATGGGAGGAATGGACAAGTGACCACAGGATATCCGCATCCATCGACACCAGGAGACTATCTACATCAGCCACGACGAAGGCCGTTGTCGGTTGCTGATCGATAACGGACATCTCGCCGACACTCTCGCCGGGACCAAGAACCGTCAAGGGATCACCGTCCAGGGTGTTGAGGTGAATACGAAGACATCCCTGGAGAATAAAATAAACCATCCAGTTGGATTGACCGGGTCTGAAGAGAATTTCCCCCTCCTTCAGGTTGTGGACCTTGCAGAAATCAAAGATTCCCTGAATCGATTCAAGATTGATGGATCGGAAAAGATATATTCTTTTCAGCAGATTCGGATCGATACTCGCGGCTGTGTTTTCCATATTTTAATCTTTTATGCCTGCCGGGGCCTTGAGAGGAACATCCTCCGGTTTGACGAACGCTTCCATGATCTTCTTCGTATCCTCTACATGCAGTTTTTTAAAGAGAAAGGTGAACTGGCTCTCCAGTTCCGCCCCCAGGGCGGTCAGATGGTCGGGCGGCAGTTCCCATAGATCCGGCTTGAATGGTCCAAAGCCCTTTTTTCTGGTCTTGTAGAGGAACTGTTCTTCCGTATCGCTCTCCTTTTTTTCTCCGCGACACTCCTTGTGCAGATAATTGTAAATACGGGTTTTTATATCGGCGGGCAGATGAGAACTGTCGTAGATGATGTTCTGAAATCCCGTGGCCAGGTGAACTTCCGCAGTCCCGACGGCAGGAAAGCGATCAAAGGCCGCTTCCGGTAAGGTGGATGCCCCATGCTGGACCGCTCCGGAGAGACCATAAGTCTCCCGCGCCGCCTCGGAGAGTTTCGCCAGGGTGTCGAAATCCAGCTTGACCTCCGCAACGGACCCATCCGGCATGGGCACGCCGCCATGGCTTGTTCCCGTCTGCACGCTGATTTTACTGATCCCCTGCATGGTTTCGTCGACCTGCTGCAATTCCTCCCGATAGCCTTCCATAAAGGCAGCCAGTTCTTCCACGGTGCTGTTCTTGCCTCCCACCTCTCCAATCTCTCCACCTACGGAGATGGTAACCCCTGCCGGCTCCAGATCCCGGATCATAGTGGTCAATTCCGCCGCCAGGGTATAATTGAGTTCCTGTTGTTCCTTGACGGTCTTTTTCGTCAGATCCACAAGGGTCGAGGTATCCACGTCGATATTGTAAAACCCCGCCTCAATTGCTTCCCAGATCAGGTCCTTGACGGCCTGGACCTCTTTGTCGGGATCTTTGGTGAATTTGCCGGCGTTGATCTGAAAGTGATCTCCCTGCAGGAAAAGGGGTCCCCGATACCCGACCTTGATCGCCGCTGCCGTGACGGCGCAGGTGTATTCCTCGGGACGCTGCCGGGTGTAGTCGATCTCGGAACGGGCAATTTCGAAAATAACGGGGCCGACATTTAATTTCATCGCGGCCCGGAGCACTGCCTGGGCGCTATGATAGGTGAGGGCGCGGATATTGATGGCCGGAACGGTAAATCCCGCCGCCTCCTTACGCCCCATGGCCTCGTAAAGGGCCTGGATCGAGGCCGAATGAATTCCCGCTGCCGCCCCCGTCCGGCGGATGATCCACCTCGCCGCCTTGCGGACATCCTCATGGTCACTGAAAACGGCGGTATAAATCAAATCATCGATAAATGTTTTTTCCAGGGTCCCAGCAGCGAGGATCTCCACATGCGCCCCGGCGATCCGGAGTATCCCTTCCATCCTCTTTTTCAAGTCTGCAAGTTGCTGATAAATCAAGTCTGAACCTCCTCTAAAAACTCCCTGGCCTTTCCTACCTCAAAGCGGCTGCCGATATAAATGGGGCACCGCTGCCCGATGTCTTCCACGGAAATATCCAGGATGGCCTGCTTGCCGTCTGTCGCCTCACCCCCGGCCTGCTCCATGAGAAAGGCCATGGGCAACAGTTCGAAGAGTAGCCTTAGTTTTCCATGGGGGCTCTTCTTGAGGGCGGGATAGGTAAAAATGCCGCCATTCTTGATGAGAACCTGGTTGATATCCGGGACAAAGCCGCCGCTGTAACGCAACTTGTATCCCTCATCCTCCAGATATTCCACAAAGCGCAGGTGCTCCGGCGTCCAGTCCTTGCGGAGACCGCCCAGACTGTAGATGTCTCCTTTTTCCTTGAGGCGGATGTTCTCCTGAGAGAGGACATATTCCCCTTCCCGGTTGAGGACGAATTCATGGGTCCCCTTCCCGGCGGAATAGACCATCGTGATCAGGGGACCGTAAGTGATATAAAGGGCCGCCACCATGGTATCCCGCCCTTTGCCGTACATGGCGCCGTTATGAATGCCGATGATCGTGCCGATGGCCAGATTGGTATCCACGAGGGAAGATCCATCCAATGGATCGGCGGTCACAAAATACTTTTCCGCCCCCGTCCCTATCTGGACGATCTGATCCTGCTCCTCCGATGCGTATTCCCTGACGAAACCGGAAAACTGAAGCTGGTTTTTCAGGATCGCATCGGAACTCTTATCGAGGGCCAACTGCTCCTCCCCGAATATGTTTTTAAAACCCGCCAATTTCCGATTAGATTCATGAATTTTGGCAGATATGTACTTTCCCGTGACGGCAATCTGCCAGATCAGGCGCCGCAGCTCCGTCTCCACCCCTGCCATCCACATGTGCCTTCTAAGATCGACGCAGAATTTTGTGTAATCAGAAATTCCTTCTCCCATGACTTATAAACCTCGCAATTTTGCCCACCGTTACCAATGAATGAGTATTTTGTCAATAAATACCGGCCTGGCAGCCCCCGGCAAGGACGCCGCCAAGTTCGCGGCACTGCGCCAGGATCTCCGGTGTTAGAGACCCCCGGGAAATGACTGGGTTATAAACAGGTTTGAATTTGTATCCGAGAGCAATCCGCTCAATGGCCTTGAGGGCGCCCGTACCATCGTTGCCGGCGCTGATGAAAACTACGTATGCTTTCCGAAAGACCTTATCCTGGGCGGGATAATAGGTCCGGTCAAAAAAATCCTTAACCATCCCGGACATATATCCGAAGTTTTCCGGGGTGCCGACGGCCAAGCCGTCGGCCTTGAGCAGATCTTCCAGGGTAGCCTCTCCCGCCTTTTTGCAGACGACATCGATATCCCCGATGGCCCGGGCCCCCGCAGCCACCTCCTGGGCCATTTTTTCCGTGTTGCCCGTCTGGGTGTGATAGACGATTAAAATACTGGTCATGGGAACGCTCCATAATTTTATTGGGAAACTTCTTGCCCTTTTGCTACAATAGATCAGCTTGATCTGTCAAAGGGCAATTGGGAAAGAGAGGAATGATGAAACACTCAAAGTGGCGTTTCAATGTTGGTATTTTCTGCTTCTTCGTCCTTTTGGGCGGCTGTGGTTACGCCCTCGCTGCCGAGGAAACTACGTGGAGTTTTGTCGGATTCACCAAATACCGGGACGCAATTTTTATAGACAAAGCCCACCTGAGCCGTCCTTCCACGGGGAAAGTGCTCGTTTCCACCCGGATCGAACCCGCAGCCAAAAGTCTCTTTCGCAAAAACATCAAGAGGGAGGTCCCGCAGTACAATAATTCATTGAAAAAATTCAAGTATTTGGTACTGGAAACGGAGCTGTCCTGTCTGGAGCACCGGATGCGCTTTCGGGAGATTCAGTTCTTCGACAAAGCAGGCAAGGTCCTGCACACGGCCGCCGATCCCGAGGCCCCCTGGAAATCTGTCAAACCCGGGAGCCTCTGGACAGATTTGGAGGGCGCCGTTTGCCCCTGAATCCTATTAATTCACTTCCTCGTAATAAGCATCGGCTACACCTTCCAGGAGCTGAAAGGCCTTTACCCGGACGAGGATGAACTGTGCCTGGGGATCCTCGATGAAATTCTTAAGGTGAGGATGTCTCTCCAGGAGACGCCTGCGAATCTCGCCGTTCTTCGGTTCGTCCTTCACCTTTTCATATACTCCGGTAACGGTGAGGGCCTTGGCCCTATGCCTTCTTTCCCCCTGGTCCGTTTCCCGGGAATCGATGAGGAGGCTGACCCCTGGGTTTCCCTCCAAATTCACGAATTTTTTAGTGTTTTTATGGGTAACCATGTAGATCTCCCTAACGTCCTCAGCAGCGGCATAGGACATCAGGGAGCAGTGCGGCGCCGTACCTGCCACTGTTGCCAGAACACAAACGTCATTGTTTTCGATTAATTCTCTGATTTTTTGATTCATGGTGACAAAATCTCCTCTCATTGATAAATCTGGTCCCTCTCCTGCGATCGATCCTGTCAAGATAGAGATCTATACAACAAAACCGGAAAATAATTAAGACAATTGGCGACAGCGCCAAGTCCTTAACTTTACTTGGCGGAAAATTTCGGATATGCTTTCCACGGTGAGGGTTCTTATGAAGTCGACTGGGGAATGTTGACTCCCTCGTCGATCATGATTATTTTACCTTGGCGTTTGAGGTCCTGATGTCAAAAGAGAAGTTCCCGGCGACGCCGGCCATACGGGCGCTGAAAAGACATGACGCCGGATTTCTTCTCCGCTCCTACAAATACATCGACCGGGGGGGAACGAGGGCTTCCGCGCAGGAATTAGGCGTGGATGAACATATGGTGATCAAAACCCTGGTCATGGAAGATGAGAACACCAGCCCTTTGATCGTCCTGATGCATGGCGACCGGGATGTATCGACCAAGTCGCTGGCCAGAAATCTTGGGCTCAAGATGGTGATCCCGTGTGATCCAAGAGTAGCGGAAAGACATACGGGCTATAAGGTCGGAGGCACTTCCCCCTTTGGAACGAGGAAACCGCTGCCGATTTACGTTGAGGAAACGATTCTATCTTTACCCATGATTCTCATCAATGCGGGCCATCGGGGGATTCTCGCCGAAATGACCCCGGCGGAGCTGGTAAGGATACTGCGTCCAACGCCGGTGAATGTGGCGATTGAAAGGTAAGAGGCTATGACTGTAGAAAAGGATCAACTAATTATCCGTTGTCTCACTTGTGGTACAAAAAACCGCATCCCCAAAGAACATATGCAGGATAGGCCGACCTGTGGAAAATGTCGGGCCCCTCTGGATGACATGATTATCCGCTGCCTCAGTTGCGGCACAAAAAACCGGATGCCCGAGACGCGTCTCAATGATCGCCCCCTGTGCGGTCGCTGCGGCGTCCCCCTGGTGGTCGACGGAGATACGGTAAAACCCTTCGATACCACGGATGCGACATTTCCCCGGGAGGTCCTGACCGCAACGGGCGCCGTTATCGTCGATTGCTGGGCTCCCTGGTGCGCCCCCTGCCGTCTGGTGGCCCCTGTTCTTGATGAACTGGCCGCGAAATACGCCGGGGGAATCAAGATCGCCAAGCTCAATGTTGACGAAAATCCTGTTACCGCGGCGCAGTACGATATCCGCAATATCCCCACGTTATTGTTTTTCCGGGAAGGCAAACTTGTCGATAGAGTCACGGGCGCCTTGCCCAAGGAAGAGATTGAACGGCATCTCCTGGCCGTTATGAAAACCAATTAAAACCAGCAAAGGAAGGAACAACAAGCCATGCCTGTCGTTTATAATTGCCGCGTCTTCAAGGTCCTGGAAGAAGACGTCCGATTGCCCAAGGGCCACAGGTCCCGCTTGAGCTGGATCAACCATAAACCCTGCATCGCCGTGGTTCCCGTGGATGGGGAAGGCAATTTCCTGCTCATCCGGCAGTACCGCCATGCCACCGGCGGATATCTACTGGAAATCCCTGCGGGCAATATAGATGAAGGGGAGTCTCCGGAGATCTGTGTCCAGAGGGAATTGGGAGAAGAGACCGGTTTTCAGGCCCGCCGGATAACCAGTCTCTTTGAAGGGTATCTGATTCCCGGATATGGAAATGAATACATGTATTTCTATCTTGCCCAGGAGCTCTATGCGGCGCCCCTGCCTCCTGATGACGACGAGGACATCGAGATAGTCAGGATGTCGCCGGGCGAGGCCAAAGACAAACTTCTGGGGGGAGAGATTCGGGACGTCAAAACGGCATTGGGAATTACCCTGGCCATGGAACGCCTGAGAATAGATGGTGGAACACTTATTTCGGCCCACAGTCACAAATGACTATAGTTACCGGAAGACCTTGTCCCGCCGCTGCAGTTCGATTTCCAGCCGCTTTAGTTGTTCTAGGTTTTTCTTCATCTGCTCGTTTTCGTTCCGCAATTGCACACTATCTTGCCGCAACTGCTCATTTTCCTTGCGTAACCGAGACAGTTCGCCTTGGGCCTTTAGCTGGTCGGTGCGGCATTCTTTTTGCGTATGCTCCCAAAGCGCCTTGATCTTGATACATGCCTGCTTTTCCTTTTCCGCCTGTTCACGGGCTGTTTGTGCCTCATCCATGAGGATCAGGAAGCTCTTGGCATAATTTCGCCACTTGCTCTTGGGATATTTATTTATCAGCAGTCCAAAGGCTTCTCGGGCCCTGCTATAATCAACAGGGCGTTCTTCGCCGCTGAGCTGGGCATAACCTTCCTGGAAAAGGGTCGTATCGGACTGAAAGCGCGCCGCCAGACTGCCGGGAGGCTCTACGGGAGCGTTCTTTGTCGTAGCGCATGCACCCAGGCAGATCACGAAGATGATCATAATGCTTATCTTTATTCCTATTGCTACGAAGGGTGTCTTTTTACGCAAAGCTCGATTTCCTATCCTGTGGCACGTTCAAATTTTGTGGATTCGTAACAAAGTCTTCATGCGGATGTCCGAGCATCCATATCCTCTTTCTTTACGTAATTGTTCCCCGAGAGGGTTTTACCATAATTTTTGACCTCTGCCGCCATCTTTGACATTTCCAGCGGACTCCGGTACAGGGAACTATTGCCGGTGACGATGGAAAGGGTTACCGTAACAAGGGGAAATTCCCGAAGCTGTCCCTGACGGTCCTTGGCAAGGATGAAACCCCGCTGCTGATCCTCTTCGCTATAGAACTTCCGTATCCGCTGATCAAATTCTTCGACTATACAGCGACACATCGCTTCGGCCCGCAACGGTTCCGCAATCAGGATGAAGTCGTCCCCCCCGATATGGCCGATAAAATCCACCATGCGGCCCCATCTCTGCTTGCAGTCCTCCATGATCACAGCCACCTCCTTGATGACCTCGCTTCCCCAGGCATAGCCGTAGTGGTCGGCAAAAGGTTTGAAGTTATCGAGATCTAAATGACAAAGAGAAAAGAGTTCCTGTTCCCGGAGGCGTCGTTCAATTTCCTGTTCGATAGCCAGATTCCCCGGCAATCCCGTCAAAGGACTGGCATCAAGGTGCAGGGTTTCCAGGATCTTCAGGCGCTTGGTCATGGCGTTGAATGCCCTGGCCAGGCTGCCGATTTCATCCCGCCGCTGGATGTTGATCTCCCTGTCGAAATGCCCTTCCGCAATGAAACCAGTCGCTTTTTCAAGCTTTCTCAGGGGGCGGGAGATATTGAAGGTAATGGCCGCCGCCAGGAACAATCCGACAATGAGACTGGCGAACGTCAGGAGAATCGTCATCCGTGCCGCTTCCTGCCCCTTGATGTTAATGGCGTTCATTCTGGTATCGATATCCTTTTCCGACTGCATCTGGAGCGAACGCAGGGAAAAGGCCATCTTTTCTATGATTCTGCGCCCCTCTTGAGACGACAGGACCACCGCCTCTTCGATGCGGTTTTCTCCTACCAGGGATGTTTCCTTGAGGAAGGTCGCATTATAATCGCTGAACAACAGGGATAACAGTTCCACCGTATTGCCCCGTCCCTGAGGGCTATCCTTTTTCAGAATGGCCAACTGGGATTGAAAATCCTGACTTCGGGCCCAGAAGATGTCCGCCATGGAGGGGTCTTTTAAAATCAGATATTTTTTCTCCGCCCCTTCCCATGCCAAGAGCGTTTCCATCATCTGTTTTTCCGTCTCCAGGAGCCGGAAATCCTGATGGATAACTGTGAAGGCCAGCTTATTGAGATCTCGCAGATGCCCTACGGCATAGGCGCTGGCCAAGACTGTCAGCACGGCCATGGCCAGATAACTCAGGAGAAGCTTGCTGCGAATATTCAGTATCATATGGTTTTCGTATCATATTTTTTCTTGTTGCGTAAAGACCAAAAATCATTTGTCATGACAAAATAGCCATAATAATTCATCCGCAATGATGCAAGATCAGAAAAAATCTGCTAAGAGGCTGGCAAATGGAAGATCCGGAAATTCAATATGGCGCCCTAGTCAAGACAGGGCTGAAAATGGGCGTCCGCAAGGGCTGGAGCGGTTTTGTCTGGATGATGAAAATTGTCCTGCCTATTTCCCTGCTGACCACCCTCCTGGACTGGAGCGGCTGGATCGGGCGCCTCGATTTCCTCCTGACGCCGATCATGGGACTCCTCCATCTGCCACCGACCGCCGCCCTCCCTCTGTTGATCGGAATGCTGGCCAATATTTACGGGGCAATTGCCGCCATGGTCGTTCTGCCCTTGAACGAGGGACAGATGACCCTGATCGGCATCTTCCTGCTCATGGCCCATAACCTCATTCAGGAGGGGATAATCCAGGGGAAATCAGGGATTAACCCCGTAAAGGCGACCCTGTTCAGGATTATCACCGCGTCCGTTACCGTAATGATCGTCGGCCCCTGGCTGGTTTCCGGCCCCGCAGCGACGGCGGCGGGGATCCTGCCGCCGATCCACCTGCCCTTCGCAGACATGTTATGGCATTGGCTTCAGACGACCACCATCCTGTGCTTCAAGATCTTTTTGATCATCATGTTCATCATGACCCTCCTGGAGACCATGAAATTTCTGGACTGGATCAATTACATCGTCCGTTTTTTCTCTCCCCTCCTCAAACTTATGGGGCTGGACGCGAAAGTCGGGCTCCTCTGGATGACGGCGATCATTTTTGGCCTCGCCTATGGCGGGGCGGTCATCGTCGAGGAGGCCAAGGCGGAGCACCTCTCAAAAGAAGACCTGGAAATGCTCCATCTTTCCATAGGCATCAACCATTCCATGGTCGAAGACCCCCCCCTGTTCATCTCCGTCGGGTTGAATGCCTTCTGGCTCTACATCCCCCGTATCGTTGTCGCGGTGATCACGGTCCATTTAATTCGCCTCTGGTACCGTTTCCGCAGTTACCGATCGAAATCCATAAAAAAGCCTCTTTAAATGGGTTTATTCCTCTTATTGTCCCTTGCCCGGAAAAACTTCTTTTGCTATAAGTAATTAAACAATGAAAAAGGGGAGGTTGGGTGCATGATCTACAATGAAGAATTTGAAACCCTGCCCAGGGAAGCCCTTGAGGCCCTGCAGTTGAAGAGGCT
Organism: Syntrophus sp. (in: bacteria); assembly: GCA_025355725.1. Lineage (GTDB taxonomy): Bacteria > Desulfobacterota > Syntrophia > Syntrophales > UBA8958 > UBA8958. The sequence continues at coordinate 3,313 of JANXZC010000038.1, read as the reverse complement.
CCAGCAGGTGGCGCAAAGGGTGTATCACACCGTGGGTTTCTATCGAAGAAGCTTTGACGAGGCGGGGGTAAAACCGGAGGACCTCAAAACCCTGGGAGACTTGAAACGCTTCCCCTTTACCACCAAGCAGGATCTCCGGGACGGCTATCCATTCGGCCTTTTTGCCGTCCCCATGAGCAACGTGGTGCGTTTGCACGCCTCTTCGGGGACCACGGGGCGGTCTACGGTGGTGGGTTACACCCATCGGGATATTGAAACCTGGTCGGAACTCATGGCCCGCTGTTTTGTCGCTGCGGGTCTGACAAAAAACGATATCATTCATAACGCTTACGGGTATGGTCTTTTCACGGGCGGCCTCGGAGCCCACTACGGCGCGGAAAAACTGGGGGCCAGCGTCATTCCCATGTCAGGGGGCAATACGAAGCGACAGATCATGATCCTCCAGGATTTCGGACCCACCGCCATCTGCTGCACCCCTTCCTACGCCCTGAACCTTGCCGAGCAGGGGCAGGCCATGGGGGTGGACATGCGGTCTTTAAAGCTCCGGGTCGGCATCTTCGGCGCCGAACCCTGGAGCGACAAGATGCGCGATGAAATCGAAAACACGATGGATATCATGGCTTTGAACATCTACGGGCTTTCTGAAATCATGGGGCCAGGGGTATCGATGGAATGCACGGAAGGCCGCGAGGGGATGCACGTCTTTGAAGATCATTTCCTCGTCGAAACGATCAACCCCGACACCGGCGAAGTCCTGCCCCCGGGGGAAAAAGGCGAGCTGGTCTTCACCACCCTGACCAAGGAGGCCTTCCCCCTGGTCCGTTACCGGACCCGGGACATCTCCCATATGATCACCGCCCCCTGCCGCTGCGGCCGGACCCATCACCGCATGGACCGCGTCACCGGGAGAAGCGACGACATGCTCATCATCCGGGGGGTCAACGTCTTCCCCTCCCAGATTGAGGCGGTCCTCGTCGGGATTCAGGGACTCGAACCTCATTACCAGCTCATCGTGGACCGGGTGGGTACCCTCGACACCCTGGAGGTGCAGGTCGAGGTGAGCGACGCCCTCTTCTCCAACGCCGACGAGGTCCGAGTCCTGCAGAAGATTGAAAGGCGCATCAACAAGGATTTGAAGGATTTTCTCGGCATCACCGCCAAGATCAAGCTGGTGGAACCTAAATCTCTCCAGCGTTTCGAAGGCAAGGCCAGCAGGGTTATCGATAAACGACAGATCTGACAGGGAGGTAAAACCCATGAAAGTTGAGCAGGTATCTGTATTTCTGGAGAATAAGCAGGGCTCGCTGGAAGAAGTCACCAGGATCCTGAAAGAAGCCAATGTCAATATCCGCACCCTGTCTTTGGCAGACACGACCGACTTCGGCATCCTCCGCCTGATAGTCAATGACGTGGATACCACCAGCAGGGTCCTCCGTGACAAGGGATTCCGGGTCAGCCGTACCACCGTCGTCGCCGTTGAGGTCCCGGACCGGCCGGGAGGCTTGCACAGTATTCTCGAAGCCCTCGCCCGGGACAACATAACCGTCGAATATCTTTATGCCTACGTGGAGAAGAGTGGGGAAAATGCCGTGATCATCTTCCGGTTTGACGATTCCGCCGCCGCCACCGAGGTCCTCCGGAAAAACTCATTTTCCGTGCTGTCGGGGGACAAATTATATAGTTTTTAACGATGCAATATACAATAATTTCGCAAAAGGAGGTGCGTTATGAATACTAGAGTCCCTCGCTCCGAAGATGCTATGGTGGAAGAACAGCTTGGCAAATGGCGCGTTTCTGAATCCGAACCGGTAAAAAAAGTGGGAGCGGTAAAGCAGCAACCGGTTATAACCATCTCCCGTGAAACGGGATGCGGGGCCACACAAATCGCCCAGAAGCTTGCCGACACCTTGAAGATGGACCTCATGGGAAGCAGGATCATCCAGATGGTGGCGGAAAGTACAGAGATGAGCGAAAAGGTCGTCTGCTCTCTCGATGAGAAGGAGATTACCAAACGCGACGAATGGCTGTCCGCCCTCTTCGACCGGCGCAATCTCTGGCCCGATCAGTATCTTCAGCATCTGACCAAGGTTATCGGTACTATCGGCCGTCATGGCAATGCCGTGATTCTAGGCCGGGGGGCCACCTTTATTCTTCCTCATGAAGAGACCTTCAGCGTTAGGATCATCGCCCCCTGGGAGAGGAGAATCGAAAATAGCCTCAAGACCACCCGAGAAGAGGCGCAGCGCTACCTTGCCAACACAGATTCGAGCCGGGAGGCCTTCGTCAGGAAGTATTTCAACGCCGATGTGAGGGATCCCGCCTACTACGATCTCGTCCTCAACATGCGGAGGTTTTCCGTCGACAGTGCCGTAAAGGCTATCATCGCCGCCTTCAATTCCTGGAAGGGCTGATCCATATTTATTTCATGGGGCAGGATTTCTCGAGGGGAAAATCCTGCCCCATGAAATTTTCCGGGGGACTCGAAAATGTCGCCTCTCAGTTGACGAAAAATAAGGGCTATAATCTATGATCGACAGAGGATATACAGCTATTTCTCCCGGAGCGATCATCCAGGAGTCATTACCGGACTTTAGGATCTACATCCTCTCCGCTCAGGGTAAATATGTCCTCTGGGCCCTGGACGGAAATAAAGTCAGTTCGGAACAGCTCGACAGACTTTCCGAAAGCGGAATGACGAATGTCTTCGTGGATCTTGAGGAACAGTTCAAGTATGAGCAATACCTCGAAAACAATCTGGGAAAGATCCTCGAAAATGAAAAATCGCCGGTTGACCAGAAGGCAATCATATTCAGTAAAGTTTCCACAAACGTCGTTAAGGGTGCCTTTGAAACGTGTTTGGGGATGGGCACAATGGGGGCAAGCGCCATCCAGCGAACCCATAAATTTGTTGAAAACGCCCTGATCTTCATCAAAGAAACAAAATCCCTTCCCGCCTTGGCAAAGATGATCGGACACGATTATCAGACATATGAACATGCCACCAAAGTCCTTTGGTTTACTACGGTATTTCTCAGAAATAACCCGGATGTCCTGGAGCTGATTGAACCCGATTTTAAGACACTGGATGCCGAAAAGAAGCTGGACGTGTTAAAACAATGCGGCGTTGGCGCCCTCCTTCATGATATCGGCAAGGCCCTCATTCCACAGAATATTATTAACAAAGACGGACCTCTCACGGAGGTCGAGTGGGAAGTAATGAAACGCCATCCCCTCAATGGTTTGGCTATGCTTTTGGATACGGATATCCCCGTATTTGTCAAGAAGGCGATACTGCATCACCATGAGGATTACC
>JANXZC010000020.1 GCA_025355725.1 Syntrophus sp. (in: bacteria) | reverse complement strand
TTGACATTTAAGCTTAAATGTCAATAAGTAAGTCTGACCCCATACACAGGAGGATTCATGAAATCATTATTTGAGACCGATCCACAGGTTGCGAAGGCCATCTGGGAAGAAACGGGCAGACAGGCCGGTAAACTGGAAATGATTGCTTCGGAGAACTTCGTCAGCGAAGCGGTCCTCGAGGCCCAGGGATCCATCATGACCAATAAATATGCCGAGGGCTACCCGGGCAAACGCTATTACGGAGGCTGTGAATACGTTGATGTCGTGGAAACCCTGGCCATCGAACGCTGCAAAAAGCTTTTCGGCGCCGACCATGTAAACGTCCAGCCCCATTCCGGGACCCAGGCCAATATGGCGGTTTATTTTGCCGTTCTTCAGCCGGGAGACACTGTCCTCGGCATGAACCTCTCTCACGGAGGGCATCTTTCCCACGGCAGCCCGGCCAATTTCTCCGGACGGCTTTACAATGTCGTGGCCTACGGCGTCTCCCGGGAAAGCGAAACCATCGACTTCAACGAGGTTGAATCCCAGGCAAAAAAACACAAACCCAAGCTGATTGTCGTGGGAGCCAGCGCCTACCCACGGACCATCGATTTTAATAAATTCAGGGAAATCGCCGATATGGTCGGGGCGGTAATCATGGCCGACATCGCCCATGTTGCCGGTCTTGTGGCCACGGGGCTTCATCCTTCCCCCGTCCCCAGCTGCGAATTTGTGACTTCAACCACCCACAAGACCCTCCGGGGACCTCGCGGGGGCCTGATTATGTGCAAACAGGATCGCGCCGCCGCCATCAACAGCCGTGTCTTTCCGGGGATGCAGGGCGGCCCGCTGATGCACGTCATCGCCGCTAAGGCCGTCGCCTTCCAGGAGGCCCTGTCGGCGGATTTTAAGGACTATCAGACGCAAATCGTCAAGAACGCCCACGCCCTGGCCGAGGCCCTCGTCGCCGAGGGATTCCGCCTTGTCTCCGGGGGCACGGACAATCATCTGATGCTCGTCGATCTGACGGACAAAGGCATTACCGGCAAAGACGCCCAGGAGGTCCTTGACCTGGCGGGAATAACCGTCAACAAGAACGGCATCCCCTTCGATACCCAGGGACCACAGATCACCAGCGGTATCCGCCTGGGAACTCCGGCCCTCACCACGAGGGGTATGAGGGAAGAACAGATGAAGATCATCGCTGGTTTTATCGCCAGTATTCTCAAGGACATTAAAAACCAGGAAAAAATCCGGGAAATCCGCAGCAGCGTACAGGATCTCTGCGAGAAGTTTCCTCTTTACAAAGAACGATTACAGGGAGCCCCTTTTAAATAAGGCACTGATATGGCAGAAGAGCTAGAGATTCCGGAACGGCCTTCCTGGGATGAATATTTCATGAACATCGCCGGCCTGGTGGCCAAACGTTCAACCTGCATCCGCAGGCAGGTGGGCGCCGTCCTGGTAAGGGATCGGCGTGTCCTGGCCACAGGATACAATGGCGCCCCGACTGGGCTCAGGCACTGTCTTGATCTGGGCTGCCTGCGTAAACAGCATAATATCCCCTCGGGGGAACGCCATGAACTCTGCCGCGGCCTCCACGCCGAGCAGAACGCCATCATCCAGGCCGCCCTGCACGGGGTCAGCGTCAAGGATGCCGTTCTTTACTGTACCAATCATCCCTGCATCATCTGCGCAAAGATGATTATCAACGCCGGTATCCGCTCCATCCTGATCCAGGATGGTTATCGCGACGCCATGGCAGAGGAGATCCTTCAGGAGGCGGGAGTAGAGGTGCATCCGACATGAAATGCCCCTTTTGCCGCAACGGCGAGAACCGCGTCATTGACTCTCGAATCAGCAAGGATGGAAGCGCCATTCGGCGGCGCCGCGAATGCCTGGCTTGCAACAAGCGCTTCACCACCTACGAGGTGGTCGAGGACGTTCTGCCCATGGTCGTCAAGAAGGACGGACGGCGGGAGCCCTTCGATCGGATGAAGATACGCAATGGACTGATCAAGGCCCTGGAGAAACGCCCGATCAGTGTAGATGAGATTGATGGCGTTGTGGATCAGGTCGAGCGGGCATGTCAGGAAAGCATGGGTAAGGAGGTCCCCTCTTCCATGATCGGGGAAAAGATCATGGAAGAACTGCAAAAACTTGACGCCGTGGCCTATGTCAGATTCGCGTCGGTTTATCGACAGTTCCGGGACGTCAACGATTTCCTTGATGAACTCAAAGATTTGCTGAATGTAAAAAAGGATGGCTGATTTCATTTATGTTTACCGGCATTATCCAGGCTAAGGGAACATTGTCCCAAATGGTCAGGCAGGGAGAAGAGGCCCTGTTGACCGTTAGTACCGATCTTCCCCTCGACGATGTCAAGACCGGGGACAGTATCGCCGTCAATGGGGCCTGCCTGACGGTAACACAGAAAAAGACGCGCGGGTTTACCGCTGATGTATCTGCCGAAACCCTGGCCAAGACCAATCTGGGGCTGCTTAAGACCGGCGACTGGGTGAACCTCGAAAAGGCCTTGCGTCTTACGGATTTTCTGGGCGGTCATCTTGTTTTGGGACACGTGGACGGTCTCGGCAGGATCGTAGAAAAGACCGTCCGGACAAAGTCCGTGCTCTTCGCATTTGAAGTCCCGGACCAACTCATGAAATACATCGTGGAGAAGGGATCCATTAGCGTCGACGGGATCAGTTTAACAGTCAATCGTTGTGTGAGGAACCAATTCCATGTTAACATGATTCCTCATACTGCCCAGGGGACAACTTTGGGTTTGAAAAGGATATCGGAACCGGTGAATATCGAGACGGATATCATCGGCAAGTACATAGAAAAGTTGATGATTAACAATCGCGGCAGCTCGCCTGTGGATTGGAAGTTATTGGCGGAACACGGTTTTTTGAGGTGAGATATGAGTGTAAGTACAATAAAAGAAGCCATTGAAGACATTCGCAATGGCAAGATGATCATCCTCGTCGATGACGAGGACCGGGAAAACGAGGGTGACCTATGCATGGCCGCCGAATTTGTAACCCCCGAGGCCATTAATTTTATGGCTAGGCATGGCCGGGGGCTGATTTGCCTGACCATGACGGAAGAACATGCGGACCTCCTGAATTTAATGCCGATGGCGAGGGACAACCGCTCTCGCTTCGGCACGGCTTTCACCATATCGATCGAGGCCAAGAAGGGAGTTACCACGGGTATTTCGGCGTTTGACCGCTCCACTACCATTCGCGCCGCTGTGGCCGATGGGGCCAAGGCCGATGATCTGGTCAGTCCCGGACACATCTTCCCTATCCGGGCAAAAAAGGGCGGTGTCCTCGTTAGAACCGGCCAAACGGAAGGGTCCGTCGATCTGGCTCGCATCGCCGGGCTCAAGGCGACCGGCGTCATCTGCGAAGTGATGAAGGACGACGGCACCATGGCCCGCATGCCCGATCTGGAGATTTTCGCCAAAGAACACGATCTGAAAATTGCCACGATTGCCGACCTCATTGACTACCGCATGCAGCATGAATCCATGATCCGCCGCGTGGCCACAGCCGACATCCCCACCCATTACGGAGGGATGTTCAAGATGACGGTCTATGAAAACGATGTGGATGACACGCAGCATGTCGCCCTGGTCAAGGGGGATATCAAGCCGGAGGATGAAGTTCTGGTACGCGTCCACTCTGAGTGCGCCACGGGAGACGTCTTTGGATCGGCGCGTTGTGATTGTGGTGATCAGCTCCACCGGGCCATGGAGATGGTGGATCAGGAAGGAAAAGGCGTAATTGTTTACATGCGCCAGGAAGGCAGAGGTATCGGCTTCGTGAACAAGATCCGGGCCTATGCCCTCCAGGATGAAGGGAAAGATACCGTCGAGGCCAACATCGAACTCGGATTCAAGGCCGACCTGCGGGATTACGGAATCGGCGCACAGATCCTGGCCGATCAGGGGGTGCGGAAAATGCGGCTCATGACCAACAATCCCAAGAAAATTGTGGGGCTTAATGGTTACGGCATCACTATCACCGGTCGGGTCTCGATTGTCATTGAGCCCAACGAAAACAACATTCGTTACCTGACGACGAAGAAGACCAAAATGGGGCACCTGATATAAATTTATTAATGGAGGCTGAGTATGCCAAAAGTTATCGAAGGAAAAATTATTGCCAAGGGGATGAAGTTTGCCGTCGTAGCAAGCCGATTCAACGATTTTATCTCCAGCAGACTCATCGACGGGGCCGTTGATGCCCTAACAAGGGCCGGGGCGGATGAAAAAGACATTCAGCTCTTCAAGGTTCCCGGGGCCTTTGAACTGCCTATAACTGCGAAAAAGCTGGCAAAAAGCGGCCGTTATGATGCCATCATTTGCGTCGGAGCGGTGATTCGCGGGGCGACACCCCACTTCGAATACGTCAGCGCCGAGGTGTCCAAGGGAATAGCCAGCGTGGGGCTCGAAACGGAGATCCCTGTCTCCTTTGGCGTCTTGACGACGGATACGATTGAACAGGCCATCGAGCGGGCAGGCACCAAGGCAGGCAACAAAGGCTGGGATGCCGCCATGGCCGCCATCGAAATGGTCGATCTTTTCAGAAAGATCTAAGACAGGCCCATGCAAGAAAGAAGAAAGGCGCGGGAATTTGCCTTACAGGTCCTCTACGGGATGGACCTCCAAGACCGGAATGTATCTGAGATCCTGGATTTTTTCTGGTCAATCCTGGAAAATCACGAAGATCTGGGGAAACAACTTCCCCGGGATGAAGGGTCAAAACAGTTCGCCCTCCATCTCGTGCAGGGAACCTGGGGAAACATCGATCAGATTGACGGCATTATCCGAAACTACTCGGAGCACTGGTCCCTGGAGCGGATGTCGAGGGTGGACAAAAGTATCCTCAGAATGGCCGTGTATGAACTTCTGTTCTGTGAAGACATCCCCCCGAAAGTCTCTCTGAACGAGGCCATCGACCTGGGAAAATTATACGGATCAGAAAATTCCGGGGCCTTTATCAATGGCATCCTCGACGCACTTTATTTGGATAAGCTGGCAAAAAATCCTTGACAATGTGTTTTTGTGTGATAGAAGACCGGACACAGCGGTGATTTAAAGTAAATTGCTCCGCTCTATAAATGTGCTAAAGCACTGATGGTGATTGAATTTGACCCGTGCTTGCGCATGGGTTTTTTTTTGCCCCTAACTTAATTCGTGAAAAGGAGATAAAGTATGCAGATTTCTTCAGAAAGCATCAAGATTGGTCATCCGGATGTGGTGGCGGACATCATTGCCGCCAATGTCATCGCGGCAATCCTGGATGAGGAAAAAAAATTGGGACTGGACCTCACCAATATGCCTCATTGCGGTATCGAGGTATTCCTTGGCAAGGGGATCTGCCTCGTTGGGGGGGAAGTCAGGACCAGGGTTTACGTAGATATCGATAAAATCGCCCGGGATTCAGTCCTGGATATTGGATACAACCACGCCGCTGTAGGTCTCAATGGTCATCTCATGGGCGTCCTTAACGCCATCATCCCGCAATCACCTGACATTAACATCGGTACGAGCATGGAACTGAACAAGTGCAAGGAAATAGGCGCCGGAGACCAGGGGATCATGTATGGTTTTGCCTGTGATGAAACACCGGAACTCCTTCCCCTGCCCTATGTACTGGTGAGCAGGCTCATGCGCGCTTTTGAAGACTGCCAGGACCCGATCTTCGCCCCCGACGGCAAGGGACAGGTTTCCATAGATTACGATGAAAAAACTGGCAAACCGAAACGCCTGGTCAAGGTGCTCATGTCCAATTCCATTGACTACCGCTATGTCAAGGGAAGCAAGAACACGGTCAAAGATCGGGCCAAAAAGATTGCCTTTGAATGCCTGAAAGACTGGGTAGACAAGAAGACGGAATTTCTCTTCAACCCGACGGGAGAATGGAATGCCCTCAATTCCTGTAGCGCCGCCGACTCCGGTGTAACGGGGCGAAAGCTGGTCGTCCAGTTCTATGGCGGTTATCCGGGCGCACAGCTCGGAGGTGGCTCGGTCGTAAATAAGTCCCCGGAAAAAGTCGATTGTTCCGCCGCCTTCGGGGCCCGCTATGTGGCCAAGAATATCGTCGCCGCCGGTCTGGCGGCAAAATGCTCCGTCCAGTTGGCTTACGCCATCGGCATCGCCAAACCTTTTTCGATCTATGTCAACACCTTTGGTACCGGCGTCATTCCCGACGGGAAACTTGAGAAAATCATTGAAAACAATTTCGATCTGACCCCCGGGGGGATGATTACCCGTTTCGGACTTCTGAACGCCAGTGTCTACAGGGGTATCCCGAAGACATTATTCATGGAC
>JANXZC010000151.1 GCA_025355725.1 Syntrophus sp. (in: bacteria) | reverse complement strand
AGCACGTTAGCGGTCACTGCGATCACCATGTAGTGAATTCGGTCATGGAGCCAGTAATACGCTCCGGCATAGACCCCATAGCCAAACACAGTGTTCCACCCGCCTGCGATCAGGTATCGGACTTCCTGCCGTGCGAGCAACCCGGCAAGGCGGTCGATCAAGGAAGGTTGGGTCGGTGTTGGCAAGGTCAGAGCAGTTCCAATCCAAAGTCACGCAAGATGGCCACCGGCAAAGTAGGGTCGAACCTTTCCCGGATGATACTTGCCACTTCATCGGAATAACTTGCAGCCATCACTATCACCGCCTCAACTGGATGAGAACGCAGGGCTTCGGGAGCCACAATGGCGAGATGAGTGGCCGGAGTAAACTTGCCTTGTTTGAAAGGGGCGGAATCAATCACATACCTAACCCTCTCAGCGATGCCGGTCAAGGCAATAATAGCCAACGCCTGATGGCCCGCCCCCCATACGGCAACTTGCTTTTCATTAAACCTATTTAGGTATGCGGCTATATCAGTTTTTATTTTTTCTTGATAATTAGAAAAATTTGATATATCTAATTGGTTTCGTTTTTTAACTACTACCGAAATTACATACTCGTCTCTGATTTCATTGTATTCAATGATATCAAATCCATTTAGCATTAGAGTCATCTGAAGAGTCTCTTTAGTAAAATATAGTAAATGATCCCCGATGAATTCAGAGAACAACTTGTTTCTCAATACCATGTCGAAGTTCGGCACCTCCAGTAATCCGACCGCATCGTCTGTCAGATTGTCATAAATCGCCCTCAGAGCTACGTTGGGCTCCGGCATATGCTCCAAAAACATCAGTAACAGAAAGGCATCGAAAGGCCCGCCAACCAACCCGGAGCAAAGTTGATCTGGATAGCCCTGGGCTACCCTTAAACCCTTATTCAGGCATTCCTCCACAGCGCTCTGGGAATACTCAAGTCCTTCGGCAATTACCTCAAACGGTTGCAGGAGGGATAGAAATTCACCACGCCCGCACCCGACTTCAATGATTTTTTTCCCTTGTAAGGAATAGGTTTGAATAAAATCAGATAATTGTTTTGTTTTGAATTCCTTGATCACCTCCGACACGGCAGAAGCTCGAATAACCTCCCGATAGTAGGAGACAGGTTCATTGCTGAGTTGCACCAAGCCGCAGCCGACGCACTGGCAAACCTCCAAATCAACGCCTGTTTCATAGGGCAAAGCGGCCTCATCAGGGAAATTTTGGGCAGCCTTGGGCATGCCCGCATAGCGTAAAAGAGGGTCCTTAAAAAACTCTCGGCCACAAACCCTGCATGTCCGAATTATCATTCAGTACTCCATCGGCCAATAACCTAGATTGAACCTTCTAGGGGAGGCTCATCAAAGTTGATTTTCTCATCTTCGATAACCAGTGGATGGTTCTTGACCTGGGTGAGAATTGCACCAACATATTCCCCAATGATGCCGATGAAAATCAATTGAACTGCTGAGAAGAAAAACAGTCCGATTACCAGTGGGGCCAAACCCATGGTAAATGTGTCCCAACGCACCAACTTGTATATGAAATAAACAATTGCAACCAATAAACTTATCCCAGCAAGACAGAAGCCGGAGAATGTCGCCAACCTCAGGGGCAATTTGGAATGATTGACAAACCCCGTCATGGCGACATCATAGAGTGTGAAAAAATCATGTTTTGAGCGACCATGCTTACGTGGAGGTTGAATAAATTTAATCTCAGCCCTTTTGAAGCCTATCTCACTAATGAATCCGCGAAAATAAGGCACTGGATCTTTATAAAATTTTAGTGCATTCATAACTTTTCGATCATATAATCCGAACCCTGTAAAGTGTTGAATGATATGGTCCGTGTCTGAAAATCTGGATAGCATCCAATAGTAAAAATGACGGAGAAGCATCATCAAGGAATGTTCATGACTCGATGCTTTTGTTGCAGCGACAACCTGGTACCCTTCCTGCCACTTTTCAATCATTTTTAGTATTAGTTCCGGAGGGTCCTGCAAATCGGAGCTCATCAAAATCACCGCATCGCCTGACCCTTGAAGAAAGGCGTTATACCCTGATCTTATTGGACCAAAGTTATTCGCGTTGAAGATAACTTTAAAATTTTTATCTACTTGGGCAATCTTCCGTAATATTTCTCGGCTGGCGTCCGTCGAACAATTATCCGCGATTATGATTTCATACGAGTACTGATGAAGACCCAACATCACTTTTATAACGCGTTCATAATATTCCTGCAGATTCCCTTCCTCGTTGTAACATCCCGTTACAATGCTAATTTTTTTCTTATTAATTAATCCTGGCATTCCTTACATCCATAATTGGTCTCGCGTTTAATGAGTGTGCCCAGAATGAGCCCCTCATCGAAGATTCTCAACCGGAAACCCGTCAATGTTATCCCGAGTGTAATGGTCGCTCAGGTAGATATCGCAACGAGCGCAGGAGGAGTTTTCATTCTTGCGATTTTCCAACTGCATTTTCTGAAACTCATACCAAGGATCACCATTCCAAAGTTCCTTCAAGCTTACCGCATCCACATTCCCTAGGTTGGTGCCGCCGATGAAATCCACGCAACAAGGAGAAACCGATCCGTTGCTACGAACCGCCATGGTGGTGAAGGCCATGGGGCAGGCCACTCGCCGGGTGCTATGCAGATTCAAGTCGGTGATGGCATCATCAACACCGTCTTGGTAGTAGTTCTGGATAAAATCAGCCCCATCCACCTTGATCCAACTATGAGGCTTATCAAGGTACACTTCGTCGGCGACATCTTTGTACATGTGCATGAACTGCTCGTTCCCATCTCCATACGAATCCAACATCTTGCAGCTGACAAAGGGTTTATCCGAACCCTTGCTTTTCTTGATTTCTTTTAAAACACGTAGATTCTCGTGAATTGTATCGATCTCTATTCGCGAACCGGTGACCGCTTTTAGCCTAGCCTGATCGGTTGCATAAATGGACACCCGAGCGTAGTCAAGTTTGTACTCGACCAGTTTTTCAGCGATAGCAGGGGACAATAAGGAGGCGTTTGAAGTCGTCTCAATCCGCTCTGCGACCTCCGACTCGGTAGCAACCTTTAACATCTCGCAAAAATCGGGACTGACCAGGGGTTCTCCGTACAGGCTTAACTTGAGGACCTTGATCTTTGGTCCTGGCCAACTTTTAAGTTGCTCAATTACCTGGTGGAAGCGAGCCATCGGCATGTTGCCGCGATTACGGGTGAAATAGGAATCGTCCTTGATACTCTGGAAACACTGGATGCATCTAAAGTTACACAGGCTCGACGGCTCGATGATCACCGTGAAAGGTTTGCGTAAAGGCAAAATATCTTTGAGATTCTGCCGGTTGGTAGATTTTAACTCGGTGTACTTAAGCATGGCTGAAGTATCTCGTGTTTCCATTTGCGCCGGAAAAGGATTTTGTCTTGCGAAAAGAAAAGCTTGAAAACCTCTGGTAGGAGCATTGCTCTAGATTCAAATATTTATTTGAAATTATGCACATGGACATTTCATGGTCAGCCTGTGCATGCTCTTCGCCCATCGTGGACATGCTCCCATTTTCAATTTGAATGATCAGGGAATAGCGTAGCAAACCGTTTCATACTCTAGGTTGGTATGATGACGTAAATATATTTTATAATCAGGTACCAAAGATTTTATATAAAGCGGTATTTCCCAAAGATGCCTAAAGTCATGATAAATGCAAATGGCCAACCTCGGCTGCTGGGATTGGATGATATTAGAGGCGCCCCGAAGCCCATGGGGTTCAGCGCCCTCAATGTCCATCTTGATGATCGTGACCCTTTCATTACTGAGTACATCATCCAGCGGAACGACATGGCCTTTGCCCTCGCCAGATCCCACTGTGCTTTGGGATTTGCCAATGCTGTAAGAAATATCTTGCTCGCTATCCCATATTCCAAGATTGAATATATTTATTCTATCTCGTTCAGGCATTTTTTGAACATTTTCTTTCATTGCCTTGAAATTAATAGCATCGAGTTCAAATGAAAATATTTTGTCAAATTTTCCCTTGGTGCGGCCGACAAAATCTCTTATTGTATCTCCATTATAAGCGCCAATATCAACCAACTGTTCATTGTCAGACAATTTGACTAAATCCAGTGGAAAATATTGATTTTTTTCACAGACATCTACCATGATGTCGATGTTTCCTCCGTCCCCGAGAACCCGGTTCACAATGGCGCAAAATACTTCCTGTGATTGCTGGTCGCCGAGTATTTCATAGGTTTCACATAATTTATCCATAACCTCATCTTGGTGATACCTAGGGAGGAATTCAGAGGCATCAAGATCGTACTTATAGAGCTGATTAACCGATGGAAATTCACTATCTTTCAGAAAATTATACACCGGTTTAAAATCTCCAATAGTGACAAATACAGCGCACTTATCCTTAATAGCTACCAACTCATTAGGTGAAAGACACTTAGCACCACAATATAGTTGGCCCCACTTGCTGCTGTCGCTGTCACAGCAAAAATCAATTTTTCTCCCAATGTGTTCATTCCAGCTCTCAACGATGCTATGCAGGATGGCGCCACAACCGTAAAAAACGACGTAAGGATATTTTTCGGTTAGTTGCCGAACCTCCTGCCGGTAATCTCTTTTTTGAGCAAGGAGTTTTCCAATTTGATCGCGCATTTCAACTGTGGATGAATTACTCATTATTTCAACCCCCCTCTACATGTTTCACTAGCATGTTCGACGCCATTTCTTCGGTTGGCAAGTAAGGCCACATGTCCTCAAGCGGCTTGGAGACCATACTCCCATCAGGCGTTTTCATGGCTTGGACCTTAGGTGCCGTCACGTGGGATCGCGTGACGCGGACACGACAGAGAGCGGGATCCAGGCCCGCGATTGTCCGGCTGATTGAACCTGAAAGGTCTTCGTGGTTGGTAGCCTGTTCGCATCGAATGCCGTATGCTCCGGCGACGGCGCAGATGTCTGGCATGGTCAGCCCGCTCCCGGGATCCGAACCAACGTAGCGGCCTTCAAAATGATTTCGTTGCGCCGCCATGATGCTGCCGTAGCCGTTATTGTCGAGAATGAACATCTTGATGGGTAGGCCAAGCCTTGCCACTGTTTCCAGTTCCTGGATGTTGAGCTGGAAGGCTCCGTCCCCGTTTATCAGGGTTGTGCGTCGACCGTCGTTGGCGATGCAGGCACCGATGGCGTAGGGCAGGCCGAATCCCATGGCGCCCAAGCCAGCAGCGTTCCTGATCTTTTGTCCCTTCTTGACTCGCATGGCTTGAAAGGTGACTTCACCAGGGGCGCCGGAGCTCTCAGGTGTGATGACATCGTCGGAAGCAAGCTGCTGAAAAAGCATATCCGTGAAAACATAAAGGTTTATCCCATCGTCACACTGGCGGTATTCGTCCAGCACCACCGGGTATCTTTGCTTTAGCCGACCACAGTAGTTCAGCCATTCATCCCGGTTCCGGTCCTGGATATCGCTTTGCCGTGCCAGAAGCGTGCGCAGGAAATCGCCTGCGTCCGCAGTCACGGGAATGTCCACTTGGCCGATCTTCTGGATCTCTGCTGCATCGATATCCACCATGACCTTCCGGGCGTTTCGACCGAATGCAGCAGCATTGAATGCGGTCAAGCTGGGTTCGAGGCGGCTTCCGATGACCAGCAGGAGGTCACAGTTTTGCACGATGAAATTTGCGGCGCGGCACCCCATGATGCCTGGGCTTCCAAAATTCAACGGGTGGTTGTAATCAAGAAAATCGATCGTCTTCCAGGTCAGTAGGATCGGGATCCGGTTGGTTTCCGCGAAGTGGCACAAGAGCTCCTCTGCATCCCCCAGCTTGACGCCATTGCCCGCCAGAATAACGGGGCGTAGGGCGGTGTTGAGCATCTTGACGATCTCCGCGACTTCCCTTTGGAGTTGCTCGGGATCGCTCTGC
>JANXZC010000136.1 GCA_025355725.1 Syntrophus sp. (in: bacteria) | reverse complement strand
TTGCCGATGACGGCCCCCATCTTTTCCTGGTTGTATTCCTGCTCCGTCATGAGGCGCTGGAGGGCCTCAGCCTCCTCGACGGCGGTGAGATCCTGGCGGAGGAGGTTCTCGACCAGGGCAATCTCGGACGGGTTGCCTTCCACGCAGATGGCGGGGACCGTCGGGAGGTCGGCCATCTGGGCGGCGGCGAAGCGGCGCTCACCGGCGACGATGATGAGCGAGTCCCCGTCACCCCGGCGGAAGAGGATCGGCTGGATGATGCCGTGGGCCATGATCGAGGCCTTCAGCTCCTCCAGACCCTGGGGGTCCATTTTTTATTACTTCACTATCCAATAACCGTCGCGGTCGCTCCCGATTCGTTCCACCCGGTTTTCAGATTTGAGCGCGGCCAGATGGTCCTTGATGGTATTTTGACTTTTCCCCAACAATTGCGCCATCTCGCTGCGAGTAAGGTTTCGATTTTCGCGGAGGATATCGAGAATCTGGTCCTTCGTTGACTTTTTCTGGGTGGTTTTCTGGGTGGTTTTCTGGGTGGTTTTAAAAAAGGTTACCAGAAACCCATCCTGTATTTCCTCAAAGGACGGCTCCTTTAGCCCGTATGACTTGATAGATTCCAACACCCGTTTAATACCTGAACCGTATTTCTCAATGATCCCGGCCTCTTTAAAAAGCGTGGCGATCTGTTTGTTGCGAATGGCGGAGACATAGTTGCCGTGCACCAACTGCTCTATCGTAAGCCCGGCCATCAGGCGACCAGGATTGAAGAATTCTATCCGGTCGTCAAATATTCTGATCATGGAATCGCTTGAACTCATGTAATCGCGGTGGACAATCATGTTGACCACAATTTCACGAAGTGCCGGAAGGGGATAATCCCAGCGCTCCTCCCGCTGTTTGTCTCCGGTAATGATGTAAGAGCGATTTAGATGTTTTCGAATAAACGAGAGCGCCGCATCCACTTCACCAAACAGGTCCGATCGGATGGTTAGGCTGTCCTGAATGAGGGTGTCGCTATCAAAGCGGCCTATCTCTATAGTGGATATAAGGACATCCTCCGTTGCAAAAAGGAGATAGCAGCCATTCGTAATCGTTCTTTCCTTGATTAACTCGAATTTTTGGAGCACCGTGAGGGGATCGTCCAGAATGGGATTGGGTCGAATCCGATTCGATATTTCTATGAATTTGCTCACTTTCACTAAAGAGATTTCATCCAGTTCATGGCGGATGTCGGAATAGAAATCCCAGCTTGTCTGATAACTTCGCAAATGCAGATCGGATATCTCGTGAATGGGCATCTGATGATTTGCTTTCCTGACTCTTTTCAGATATTTCCCTCGACAGCTTACGGGCTTGATCGGAAACTCATCGATCATAAAGATTACGATGTCTTTTTGGTCAATTATGGCGGTTGCAACATCCGGTATAAGAGTTGGAAGTGTGTTTGTTTTTATCTGATTTAGCCATTGTGGGATCGTCTCGTTGCCAAGTTGGACGCCGACAATCTTTCCTGAATCTGCAACACCGACAAAAACATACCCGCCCTTTGTATTGGCGAAAGCGGCAAGCGTTTCAATCGCTGCCTGATCGAGGGAAGACTTGAACTCGACCGTTTCTGATTCGCCTTTTTTTATTAAATCCATGATGGTTTCTTCGTTCATAGCAAGTGCGCCTGGGGGGCGCCGGTGAACCGGCGCTTGCAAGCTTACGTTATTGTTATTTTATCGGCGACAAGTGAAATATTTTTAGTGTTTCTAACACCGGCTTTTTCGAGGTCTTTCTAGTGGGCGTCGACTGGGCGGCCATATAGTTGTCGAGTTCCGTCTTGAGACCGGTCAGGGCCGTCCGGAAGCTGGTCTTATCATCGTTTGTCCACATAACCTATTTGCCAAAACGCACCGGGAGTGCCCGGTTGGTGTTGCCGCTAGCCTGGGGAGCCCAGTACCGCGTGCCACTGAGGAAACGAAAGCAGGCCGCGTTGGAACCCCGGGTTTCCGACGCCCAGGGAGTGGTACAGGTTAGACGAATCAATTTTGTCAATTGGGCACTAAAACCACAGTCAGTCTTATAAGTTATCGCCGGATCATGCAAAGCCGCCAACTCATCCTGCGTCGGCAACCGCCAGTCCGTGTATCCGCCCTCGCGATAATTCTCGCAATAGCTCTTGGCGCCTTTCCAGTCCATATCGTAGCCGTTGTCCGTCGCCGCCCACATCAGCCCGCTCACGGTGTCCAAAACCGTTCCGTTGTCATAGGCGATGAAACGACCGTCCCTGCCGATTTCCTTGGCGGTGGCAAGAGCGGGACCGGCCGCATTGACAAGAGGAGCCTCTTTTTTTGCTTCGTTAGCCGAAGGCTGCCTATTACCGTCAACGACCTTGCCCTCCAAGCTTTTTGAGTTGTCGCCGCAACCGGCAACGATAATCAGCGAGAAAACAACCAACAAACTCCATAAAGAGGATTTGTTCATAACCTCACATCCGCGCTTGCACATGAACACGCGCTCCCATGGAAAGCCTTGAATTTCTCCTTAAACCCGTCAAACCGTCATTCCTGCGAGAGCTTTAAATGCGCGCTAATCCGCTCGAAAAGCGCGGCATAACCAGGCAGGCGTGCAAGAATACGATTGAATGTTTCTGCGTCGTAGATATGGCTAAGGCGATTTCTGTCCTCGATAGCATCGAGCAGTAACAGGTAATCGTCCTCTGTAATATAACCCTCAATGTAAAATGCTTTGATAACCTTTTTAGGGGCTGCTTCGTCGATGCCATCTTTTTCTTTTAGAAACGCTTTAAGGGCTTTCCAACATAATTCGGTGGTGTACTCAAATTTTTGCGCCCGTCCATTTTGAAATCCATCGATAAGGCGTTCGTCGGGAAGCATTTGCCTGATCTCCGCAAGGTCTATCCGGGCAAGATAAACAAAAGTATCCAATGCCTCTTCAAATGCCGCAATTCTTAAATCCATGGTCTTGCCTCCCGTTTCACCAGTTCCCCAAAATGACCGGTCAGTTGCGGAGTTGTAACGAGTTCTACCCTAAATGGCACAAAGGATTCTTCAAGCTCATCGATAATCTCACTCAGCACTCCATCTGAGATTTCGCCATCAATCCAAAGATCGTAGTCCGAATTCCAGCGGTTGTCTCCATGGGCGCGAGAACCATAAAGATATATCCGTACCTGCGACGGGATATGTTCTCTAATGGTCTGGCGAATATATGCCTCGGATCGGTTAATGAGTTCTTGTCTGGTCATGGGAATAAGTATGATCTTCGATCATTTATCCGCCTTTACCTGGTCCTTGATCCGCTTCACATGGCCGCGGCCTAGGCCCTTCACTTCGCAGTCGAGCTCGAAGTAGCGGCGGATGTGGGCGTCGTCGAGGATGCCGAAGCAGTCGATGACGGCGACGGGGCGACCGGTCATGGCGATGATCTCATCGGGAGCGAGGGACAGATAGGCCTCGTGGCGGACGGCGAAGACGACGGCGTCCACCCCTTTGAGGGTGGCGGCGAGGTCGTTCTGCACTGCTGTTTCCTGAAGTTTTTCCTGGTTACGGAAGAAGCGGGACCAGGAATGGCCCGGGGCGGGATAGGTGTCCTGCTTTTCCAGTTCCCACCAGTGTTTCACGTAGGGATCATGGATAATGACGTCCCCTCCCATTTCGGTGAGCTTGCGGACAACGATCTCCGAGCCGCTGTAACGGGTGTCGCCGACGTCTTCCCGGTAAGAGGCGCCGAGGACGGCGATCTTGGAGGCGGC
>JANXZC010000114.1 GCA_025355725.1 Syntrophus sp. (in: bacteria) | reverse complement strand
CTTTTATTTGTCTCAAAATGGAATTGCATTGGCGGTCTAACCCTGTAGGAAAAGTGCGTAACAACCTGCCTTTCTTTAAAGAATTGGCCTATGAAAATTTTACACAAAAAACTTGACAGGCAATAGAAGCCCATGATAATATCGTGCTTGCCGACCCGACCCAAATTCATCAAGTCATTATGAATCTGTGCACAAACGCAGCCCACGCTATGCATAATCGAGGGGGAATGCTGGAGATTATTCTCGGCAATACAGAAATAGTTCCCCACAAGAAACCTCCCCACCCCGATTTGATGCCCGGCAAGTACGTAAGACTTTCGGTGAAGGATACAGGAACGGGCATTTCACCGGATATTGTCAACCGTATCTTCGATCCATTTTTTACGACCAAGGGAATAGGTGAAGGCACGGGCCTTGGATTATCCGTCGTTTATGGAATCGTCAGGGATTACGGAGGAGCTGTTACAATTGAGAGCGAGCCGGGGGCAGGTTCGGTATTTAACATATTTCTTCCATCTGTCGGCCAAGATTTAAAAATAAAAGAGGAAGCTATTGAAACCCTTCCCTCAGGCGGTGAGCGAATACTTTTTGTTGATGACGAAAGCATACTGGCTAACATGGGAAGAGAATTGCTGGAAGACCTTGGCTATGAGGTCATTGCCGTAACCAGCAGTATCAAGGCCCTTGATACATTTCGAACCCATGCCGATCGAATCGAGCTTGTAATTACGGATATGACCATGCCGGGGTTGATGGGGACTGATCTTGCGCGAGAGATATGGGATATCCGTCCTGAAACGCCGATCATTCTGTACACGGGCCATAGCGATCTAATTAATGAAGAGAAGGCGAAAAAGGAAGGATTCAGGCGATTCATCATGAAACCCTTGCGACAGGGGCAACTCGCGAAGGCGGTCAGGGGTGCCTTGGATGAACAATAAAAGGGCTTCAAGTTTTATCACCGGTCTGCTGACCTTTTGGAAGCCGTCCCTTGGCCGGCGCATGACCATCGCCTTTACCATTTTCGGTCTCCTGATCGGCTATCTGACCTTCATTACCCTGACCATGACTTTCACCAGAGATTTTGTCACCTTCTCGGGCCGGCTCATCGAGGCGCGCCTCCGGATCCTGACACTGCCCGGAGGGGGGGACAGGATACTTTCCCTGGTCAATATGCAACGGGAGGACGTTCAGGATAACATCCGCATTGCGAAGAACATATCTTCACGGCTCTATAGCCTATCGAGATTCAGTTTTTATGTTCAGGACGGCGAAGGAGAAAAATGGCAAGAAATCTATGTGGACAAGGACTATATCTTCCGTACCCGGGACGTCGCTGACCGCGGGCTCGTCTCGGAGCTGCAAAGGTCTCTATACACGAAGAACCTCTATGAACCTCACCGGATTTTCTGGGGCCGGCAAGACACGATTTCCTTTATGAGCGATATCACTCAGCCGGGGGATCGCCATCGTTATGTCCTCAATGTGCAGATCGATCGCCGGGGAATGGGGGCGCTTTTCAACCGGAACGCTTACAAGGTTATCGCCTTCGGTTTGCTGCTCCTATTGATATCCCACCTCCTGGGCCATTTGTTCAGCGTTTTCCTGGTGCGGCCGATAAAATCCCTCTCCCGGGAGGCCGAGGCGATGGCGGCCGGGGACTTCGACCGAGTGTTTCATACGCGGGAGACAAATGAGATCGGCGCCCTTGCCGAAGCGCTTAATTCGCTGGTCGCCAGGGTCCGGACCGACCTCAGGGAACGGGAGGAACTCCTGCTGGGGACCCTGCTGGCCCTGACCCGTTCCGTCGATGCGAAATCTCATTGGACGGCGGGCCATAGCGAACGGGTCACCGGTTATGCGGAACAGCTGGCCGTGGCACTGCATTTGGATGAAAAAATGCGTAAGGAACTCAAAATTGCTGCTGTCCTCCATGACATCGGGAAGATCGCCGTTCCGGGGCGAATCCTGGATAAAGAGGGACATTTATCGGCGGAGGAATATGACTTAGTCAAACAACACCCCCAAACAGGGGCAGATATCATTGCCGACATCCCGGCCTATGAGGGAGTGCGTCCAGCCATCCTGTATCATCACGAACACTGGGACGGCGGGGGTTATCCGGAGGGTCTCAAAGGGGAGGCTATTCCCTTTATGGCACGAATTCTTACCATTGCCGATGTCTACGACGCCCTGCGGGAAGACCGGCCCTACCGAAAAGGGTTGGCCCGGGAAGAAATCCGGGCCTATTTCGAGGCGGAGAGGGGAATGATCTTCGACCCGGAGCTGGCGGATGTCTTCATTCGATCTATATTATCAAAATCATTGGAGGATGGACAATGAAAGGAACTATTGGTCTTGCCTTTTTCAGTCTTTTTTTTATTTGTGCCTGCACCGGTACCCGGTCGGCTGATTCGGGTGCTCAAAACGGACGCCTCCGTCCCTGCCCGGATCGCCCCAACTGTGTCTCTTCCCAAAGCACGGATCCAAGACACGCTATCCGTCCCCTGTCCTATCAGGGAACCCCGTTTGAGGCCTCCGAGCGCCTGCTGAAGCTGCTGGGATCCATGCCCAGAGTTAAGGTAGTAACCGCCACGCCGGACTACATCCAGGCCGAGTTCACATCCCGGGTTTTCCGTTTCGTCGATGACGTCGAATTTGTCTTTGACGGCGCCGACAAAATCATTCAGATCCGTTCCGCTTCCCGGCTGGGCTACTCCGATTTCGGCGTCAACCGTAAGCGCGTCGAAACCATCAGGGAAGCCTTCGAAAAGGTTCAATGAAAAAATGACATTCGCGTATGGCTCTTGCGGGGGCGCAGTCATTTTCTCTTGCGAGCCCAAAAAACTAATGAGTCTAAATGAAAACAGCCCTATACTTCGATAAATGGCAATAACTATTATGAATACCGACACACCCGTACACACTCTTCCCGCCAACCTCCGCGGCCATGAGCTTCTCGACGATCCGCTGTATAATAAGGGAACGGCCTTCACCGAGAAGGAGCGTGACAAGCTGGGCATGCGTGGCCTCCTGCCACCGCATGTTGATTCGATTCAGGAACAGTTGGTGCGGACCTACGACGCTTTTCAGGACATGGAAACCGACCTCCATAAGCATATCAACCTGCGCCAGCTCCAGGATACCAACGAGGTGCTTTTCTACCGGCTCCTCTCCGATCACATCGAGGAGATGTTGCCTATCGTCTACACTCCGACGGTCGGCTTGGGATGCCAGCGCTTCAGCCACATCTACCGCCGGCCGCGGGGACTGTTCATTGCCTACCCCAACCGCGACCGCATCCGCCAGATGCTCGCCAACTGGCCACACCGCGATGTGGATGTAATCGTCGTTACGGACGGCGAGCGCATCCTAGGCATCGGCGACCAGGGAGTCGGCGGCATGGGCATCCCCATTGGCAAGCTCTCGCTCTACACCCTCATCGGCGGCATCCATCCCAGCCGCACCCTGCCCATCATCCTCGATGTCGGCACCAACAACCAGGAGCTCCTTGGCGATCCCATGTACATGGGTTGGCGCCACGAACGCATTACGGGCGACAAATACTACAGTTTCATCGACCGGTTCGTGGAGGCCGTAAAGGCCGACCTGCCCTCGGTGTGCCTACAGTGGGAGGATTTTGCCACGCCGCACGCACGCCCCCTCCTGCAAAAGTACCGGGACAAATTGCTGACCTTCAATGACGACATCCAGGGCACCGCATCCGTCGTGCTCGGCGCGATTATGGGCGCGATCAATGTCACCGGCCAGTCGTTTAAGGACCAGCAGATTGTCTTCCTCGGTGCCGGTTCGGCGGGCATTGGCGTAGCAGACTACCTGCGAGTGGCGCTGGTAGGGCACGGTCTGAGCGAGGCCGAGGCAAGGGCGCGCTTCTTCATCATCGACAAGGACGGCGTGGCTCCGCGGGCTTCCGAGGATGAACTCCACCGGCGCGTCGTCCGGCGGCAGTGGAAGCCGGAATATCCGGTTTATTGAAGAGTCCACTATCGTCCCCTAATTCCCCATTTGAGCGAGGATGGACAGGGCCACTTCCTTGGCCGTCGGCCCCACATCCAGGGTGGGACCAACGCAAGAGGGACACCCGTAGGAACAGGGGCAACTGCGCAGCAACTGCCCGACGCCATTGAGAAGATCCAGGTGCTGTTCGTAGAGGAGGGCGGAAAACCCGATCCCCCCCGGGTAGGCGTCAAAGAGAAAGATGGTGGGGTCAAAGGCGTCGATCCGTGAGTTCTCACCGGCGGCGTCATAATTGGTGATGGCTCGCGGCTCCTTACCTTTCTTTACAAACCACTCCCCACTCTTGTCGCCGATGGCCCGATCAAGGTCATGAAGATCGGACATAAGGCGCATGGCGGCCAGATGGTGGAGGCTGTAAGCAAGGCCGGTCAGGCCGTCGATGATTTCTGCCTGGTTGTAGGGAAGGGTCTCAAGCAGGTCTTTGGGGATCGTCAACCAGTAGCTGGTGGTGTGCATATCCTTCTCGGGAAGGGAGACGTCGCCGTAGCCGAGATTTTCCGCCGTGTAGAACCTGATCTTCTTGAATCCCACCACCTTACAGACTACCTGCACCTCCCCGTGTTCAACAATGACCTGCTGAAATCGCTTGCTGTCGAAGGAATCGATCACCCGGACATTCGTGTAGGTCATGGCATCGGTATAATAACCGACCTCGACGCGATGTACATAGGCCGTCTTTCGTTCCAGATCGAGTTTGTCCACGTGGTACTGCTGGGATTCGACCATGTAGATGGCGTCGTCGTGGACGGTGGTAAAGGCGCTGTCCCAGTCCACCTCGGCAATGACCCGATGCTGGCCCGCATCCGAGGTATCAACAACAACGACATTTTCCGGGTTGATACTGCGCAGGCTGACCTCATCGGCAGGATAGCTTTCCGCCATCCAGTGCCAGCGCCCCTCGACCTGGTGGAGGACTCCCTTTTCCTCGAGATAGCCGAGGAGTTCTTCCAGGTTTTCCTTGCCGAAGCGTTCCCCTTTCTCAAAGGGCAGCTCAAAGGCGGCGCTCTTGAGATGGTGCAGCAGGATGAGGAGGTTATCCGGGTTGATCCGGCAATGCTCGGGGGAACGGGAAAAGAAATAGTCGGGGTGCTCGACGATGAACTGGTCCATGGGGCTGCTGCGGGCAATCAGGAGGGCCAGGCTGTGACCCATCCGGCGTCCGGCCCGGCCTGCCTGCTGCCAGGTGCTGGCGATGGAACCGGGATAACCGCACAGGATACAGGCTTCCAGATCGCCAATATCTATGCCCAGTTCGAGGGCATTGGTGGTAACGACGCCTATGACCTTCCGCTTCCTGAGGCCCTCTTCAATCTCCCGGCGGAGCAGGGGCAGATAGCCGCCCCGATAGCCCGTTACCGACCGGGGATCAACAGGCTTGCCCCTGTTAAATCGATCCTTGAGATATTTCGTGAGGACCTCGACGTTCAGACGGCTTGTGGCAAAAACGATGGTCTGGAGGTCGTTTTCGATAAGTTCCGCTGCGATCTTGCGGGCCGGGGTCAGGGCGGACTGGCGGATGCCCAGTTCCCGGTTGACGATCGGCGGATTATACAGGATGAAGGTCTTCGCCGCCGTGGGGGCGCCGCTGTCGTCAATGAGGGTCATGGGCCGCTCCAGCAGCGCCTCGGCGTGCTCCCGGGGATTGGCCACCGTAGCGGAACAACAGATAAAAACGGGGTCCTGTCCGTAAAAGCGGCAGATCCGGACGAGCCGACGGAGGACATTGGTCAGATGGGACCCGAAAACGCCCCGGTAAACGTGGAGCTCATCGATGACGACATATTTTAAATTAGCGAATAATTTCTGCCACTTCGTATGGTGGGGCAGGATACCGGCGTGGAGCATGTCGGGATTCGTGACGACTACATGGCCCTGCCGGCGGATGGCCTGGCGGGCGTCGTCGGGGGTATCGCCGTCGTAGGTATAGGTCTTGATATCCGCCTTCAGTTCCCCGATAAGCCCATGGACCTCATGCATCTGATCCTGGGCCAGGGCCTTGGTGGGGAAAAGATAGAGGGCCCTGGTCTCCGGCTCCTCAAGTATCCGCTGCAATACCGGCAAGTTATAACAGAGGGTCTTGCCGCTCGCCGTGGGGGTCATCAGCACGACATCCCGGCCCGCCCGGACCAGCTCGACAGCCTGTCCCTGGTGGCTGTAAAGTTGCCCGATCCCCTGCCCCGCAAGCACCGTCCCCAGGCGGGGATGGAGCCAATCGGGAAAGGGGCTAAAGCGGCCTGCCCGGGGGGGGATCTTTTTCAGGGCCCGGACGTTTGCCAGAAAGCGCTTATCCTTCTCCAGCCTCGCGAGCAATTCCTTCAGGGTCAGTTTTGCCATGGCTTGTTCTCCTCATCATAATTGTTTTATATTTATCATGGGGGCAAAGGTGATGTCAAAATGGTTTCGTCCGGGGGCATGAAAATTGTCGTTTTCTCGGAATGGTCTTTCTGATATGGTGCGCTCATGAATCCCCTGACTCGGCTTATGGAAAGCAGTAAGTTTCACTATCTCCTTGTTTCCCTCGCGTTGATGATTGTCTCATATCCCTTCATCGAGGGAAGAGGGCTCGCGGCACACCTGTTTTTGGCCATTATCCTGGCCATCTTCTTCTCCAGTCTCTACATGCTCGACCACAGCCCCCGCCTGCGCCTGTTCGCCTATTTCAACGGCGGCATGATGCTCCTTTTTGGCATGCTCTCCAGTTTCATGCCCGTGCTCCCCCAGGTCCTGGAGGTCATATTTGCGGTGTCCACATTAAGCTTCTTTGTCTTTCTCGTTATGGCAATCTTCGCCGATTTTTTGCATACCAAGGAGGTAACAGCGGACACCATCAGCGGGGCAGCCTGTGTGTATCTCCTCATCGGGATTATCTGGAGCCTCGCCTACGGCCTTCTGGAACATATCTACCCCGGCTCTTTCCGCTTCACCGTGCCGAAACAGACGATCCACTTGACGAATACGTCATCTTTCTCCTATTTCAGTTTCGTCACCCTCACTACCGTCGGCTTTGGCGACATTACCCCGGTAAGCAAAGGGGCTAAACTCCTCGTCATTATGGAAGCCATCCTGGGGCAGCTCTACATTGCCATCTTCCTGGCCAGAATTATTGGCAGCTATCAGAGAGTAAAAAAATCCGACCCGCCGCCCAAGGGGGAAAAATGACCACTCCGCCGTACCTCCTCCCTCCCCTCTTCCTGCCTGCTTCCCCCCACAAGGGGAAAAGTTTTGTCCGGGAAGAATATATTGACAAACCCCGCCGACATGGTTACGTTAGCCGCCCTTGTCGATGGCAGGCAACCACGACAAATACTAACCTTTAAAAGGAGATAAATATGCTGGAAGTTACACAGAAAGCGAATGAGGTGATCAAGGAATTCCTCCAGGGCAAGGACATTCAGTCCATCCGGATCATAATGACCGCTGGTTGAGGCGGACCCAGCCTGGGAATGGCTCTGGATGAGCCAAAAGAAACCGATGAAGTGATCAAGGACAGCGGCCTTACCTTCCTGATCGACAAGACTCTCTACGAGGAGGCCCAGCCGATTACGGTGGATTTCATGGACAGCGCCATGGGGTCCGGATTCAAGCTGTCCTCCAGCCTGGCCGCAGCCGGCGGCGGCGGATGCGGCGGCGGGTGCAGCAGTTGCTGAAAACCGGGAAACGCGATGGGACAAAGGGATCATAACGTGGACGACAAGTCTGTTTCCGAACGGATGGGTAAAGCCGCCGAGGGGAATCTCCAGAAACGGGAATACCGGGCGGCCATCGATCTCTACGAGAAACTGATCGAACGTCATCCCGGGGATGATTCCTTTGTCCTGGCCCTGGCCTGGGCCTATCACGACGGCGGCTTCATGGACAAGGCCATCGACTATTTCGAAAAACTTCTCGAAAAAGAACTCCAGAGAAAAATATTCACCGGTTTTGCCTTCGATGAACTCGTGCGGATATTCAAGCGCGACGGCCATTACGACCGCCTGGTTGTGATCTGTGAGCGGGCTATGGTCTCCCAGCCTGGGGACTATGCCCTCATGGGCGATTTGGGGGAGGCTTATCTGAAGACCGGCGGGATCGAAAAGGCCGTTGCTGTATTCAGAAAGATGACCGACATGGAACCGGAAGACGCGATGGCCTATTGTCGTCTGGGGAATGCCCTGGCGGCCTTGGAATCATTTGGAGAAGCCGAGGCTGCCTATGAACAGGCCACGGCGATCGAACCGACAATGGCTGGGGCATACTACAGCCGCTTATCCGAGGTTTACCGGCGGGCGGGTCATTATGATCGGGCCATCCGGGCTTTAGACCGCTGTATCCGGGAAAACACCTCCGAACCGGTTTACCATCTCCTTTTCGGGGACATCATGGTCGAAAAGGGTGACACCGCCGCCGCCCTCATCGCCTACGAAAGGGCCGTCAAACTGAAGTCCGACTTCACAGGCGCCTACTATAACCGTCTCGGTAATACCCTGGTCCGCTTCTCCCACCATGAAAAAGCCGTGACCGCCTTTCAGAAGGCCATCACGGCAGAACCTGACAATCCCTTTTACATCCTCTACCTTGCCGGCGCCCACACCGCTCTGGGACAGGAAGATCTGGCCCGCCAGGCCATGGAAAAGTCGGAAGCGTTAAGAAAATAACCAACCAAGTCGATGGCTTTGCGGAAAATGATTCTCCCCTTTCAGATCTTCCCCATCTTTTTCAGGGTCTCCTTAAAGACATGGTAGAAGGCGTTGTGGTCGGCCAGGCCCCGTTTGAAGATAGCGGCAAAATCGTCCACGTTCGTCAGGTTGACGACCAGATTGACGCTCTTATTGAAGGCGGTCATATTGTCTGAGCTGCGAAATCTCTCCGTAAGGAGGATGACGAAGGTCTGGCGCCGCGTGGCCATGGGCAGAGCCTCGAAGTAGGACAGCAGGTCATTGGCGTCGGGGTTGTCCGTATCGAAGCGCTCATTGAGAACGACGACGTCATAAACATGAAAACGGTTCTTCTTCAGGGCGTCCCGGGCGTTGGCTGCCTCGGTAATCAGGTAGCCCGTTGATTTCATGACGGCAACGATCTTTTCCCGGACTGCGACATCGGGTTCACAGATCAGGACCGTCTGTGCCCCTTCTTCGACAAAATCAAAAGGCATGTCCGAGGCGTTGTAATCCCCGGCGGCAACGTCGTTGACCAATGTTTTTTGCTCTTCTATTGCGCTTTCTAATCCTCCTTTTCATCACGGCCATTTCGGTTTGGGCTTCCCATATTCCTGATCGATGGACAGCTTGCCCAGTTCTGTCGTCTTTTCGCCCTTGGCGCTTTTCACTGAATCGACGCCGCGGCCGACGACGCCCTTGTTCGTAGCGTAGGCCCGGGCTGTTTCCTCGGTGATCAACTCTTTTTGATAAAGCTCCACGATATACTCGTCGAAGGTAATCATCCCGAAGGCCTTGCTGGCGGTGATGATTTCTGAGTAAGTCTTCCCATCCGACTCGCCGTGGAGGATCGTGTCCTTTGTCCGCAAGTTGGAGCCCATGATCTCGAAGGCCGCCACCCGACCGCCGCCGACCTTGGGAAGGAGGCGCTGGCAGACGACCCAGCGGATCGTGTCGGCCAGGCGGATGCGGATCTGGGTTTCCTCCTCCGAGGAGAACATGCCGAGGATACGGTTGATAGTCTGCCCCGCATCCACGGTATGGAGGGTGCTGACAACGAGATGCCCCGTTTCGGCAGCGGAAAGGCCTATTTCCACAGTTTCCCGGTCCCGCATTTCCCCGACGAGGATGACCTTGGGGGCCTGGCGCAGGGCGGCTCGGAGGCCGTTGGCGAAGGTATCGAAATCATTTCCCATCTCCCGTTGGTTAAAGGTGGCCTTTTTATGGGGATGGGAAAACTCGACAGGATCTTCCAGGGTCACAATATGAACGGATTTCGCTTCGTTGATCCGGTCGAGAACGGCGGCAAGGGAGGTGGATTTACCGCTGCCCGTAGCACCGGTTACCAGGATAATCCCGTTTTTTTCCTCGGCCATTTTGTAAAAGGCCTCGGGAAGATTTAGATCCTCACAGGTGGGAATCCGGGTCTCCAGCTTTCTCAGAACGACGGAATAATTGCCCCGCTGGGCAAAGATATTCACCCGGAAACGGGCCTTCCCGGGGAGTTCATAAGAAGAGTCGCAGGAGCCTTCGGCAATGAGCGTCTCCGTCAGTCTCCGATCCTGGTTGATCAGGTTCATGGCAAAGATTTCCGACTGGAACGGCGTCAGCTTCCGGAAGGGCGGATCGAGCTCCACTCCCGTCAACTGGCCCGAGGACTCGACCTGAAATGGTTTGCCCATCGTGATGTTCAGATCCGAGACGTTCCCCTGGGAATCCAGCATTTTTCCTAAAATAAAGTCGATTTCCTGTTTTCTCATAGCAGCCTTTTACCCCCGCATCTCAAGAATGTAAATATTACAACTCCTCCAGACCTTCCCTATGCATCCGTAAAGTCCGAGGGCGGATTCTTCAGGAGGGGACGGAAGCGGGTCTTGTCATTAGCCTTGGCATAGGCCTCGTCGGGATCGATCCAACCCTTGTTCACCAACTCGAAAATGGCGTCGTCGAGGAGTTGCATGCCGTACTTCTTCCCCGTCTGGATCATGGAGGTAATCTGGAAGGTCTTGGCTTCCCGGATGAGGTTCCGGACGGCGGAAGTGGCGATGAGGATTTCCAGGGCGGCGCAGCGGCCTTTCTTGTCAATCCGCTTGAAGAGAACTTGCGCTACGACGGCGCGGAGGCCATCCGCCAGGGTGGAGCGGATCTGCGACTGCTCACTGGCGGGAAAAACCTCGATAACGCGATCCACGGTCTTCGCTGCCGAGGTCGTATGGAGAGTGCCGAAGACAAGATGGCCTGTGGAGGCCGCTTCCACAGCCAGGCGGATAGTCTCGAGATCCCGCATTTCCCCGACGAGGATGATGTCCGGGTCCTCACGGAGGGCGCCGCGCAGGGCCGAGGAAAAGGTCTTGGTGTGGACGCCGACCTCCCGGTGATTCACGATACACTGCTGGCTATGGTGGACAAACTCGATCGGATCTTCAACGGTGATGATATGATCCTTCCGCATCCGGTTGGCCTGATCGATGATGGCTGCCAGGGTCGTGGATTTACCGCTTCCCGTCGGACCGGTTACCAGGACCAGCCCCCGGGGCAGGGAGGCCAGTTTCGAAACAACGGCAGGCAGGCCAAGTTGTTCGGAGGTGAGAATCGTACTGGGAATTTCTCTGAAGACGGCGGCGCAGCCCCATTTCTGCATGAAAAAATTGGCCCGGTAACGGGCAAGTCCGGGGATTTCATAGGCAAAGTCAACATCTCCCGTTTCTTCGAACTGCTTGATCTTGTAGTCCGGCGCAATCTCGTAGAGCATGGCCTTGAGGCTGTCGTTCTCCAGAAGGTCAAATTTTATCCGCTCGATCTCGCCCCGGATGCGAATCGCCGGTTGCTGTCCCGTAACGAGATGGAGGTCGGAAGCCCCCTGTTCGTTCATCAACTGAAAAAAGGCGTCGATTTTTGCCATAGTATCCCTCCCTTTTTATTTTGCAGGAGTATAGGAAAAGGGCGGAACCTTGTCAAGAATGAAAAGAATCTCCGACAGCAATTACTTGACAGAAAACATAGAAATCATATATGGAGGGCTCTATATTAAGATGTGGCGGTAAGGATAAACCATATAAAGGGCATAATAATGGGGATGTAGCTCAGCTGGGAGAGCGCGGCGTTCGCAATGCCGAGGCCAGGGGTTCGATCCCCCTCATCTCCACCAAGACATAGTCCCAGGAAGTCCAAAGATAGGCAAGGCGAAGGCCAAGTTGGGTGCCGTCACTGAAGAGTTCTTTATAGAGTGGCAGATCTCTCGGCGTCGAAATAATCAGGATGTCACGAATCCCCGCTAGCATCAGGATCGATAGGGGATAGTAGATCATTGGTTTATCAAAAACAGGAAGTATTTGTTTTGATATTGTCGTGGTGATTGGGTACAGGCGTGTGCCTGAACCGCCAGCGAGAATTATACCTTTCATGTTTCCCTCGTTATTATAAACATTTAATCTTCATTTTTATTATTTTCGCGCGCTTTCATCCGTTCAATATAGTCAAGAAAAAATACAAAAAAAACACCCGCCATTAAGCTTAGAATGCCGATAATTATGATTATCTGTTTTATTTTATCATTAGTAGGTTGCTTCGTAATAGATGGCGGCCCTAATACGCCAGCCGTCATTTTTACATTCAATTCTTTTTTCTTGATCGCATCAGATTTTGCCTGCTCAAGATTTTTGATTTCTAACAACAGATCTCCGTCTTTCCGAACCAAGTCTGCTGGATTAAAATTAACAATTGTTATTTTTCTTTTCTTGATCATATCAGACAGGTCATTTAAAAAAATGAGGTTTGCTTCTCTAGCTTCTTTCAGCTTCTTTATTTTGAAATCGTTCTCTTCTATAAGCCGCTCTGTTTTCAAATCGTTCTCTGCCTGTATGGCTGCAACACTCCCCTTAATTTCCGACAAATTACTAAGATAATTAAACAAGTCTTTAAAGGCCTGAGGCATTATTTCCGCTGTTTTAGCATCAATAATTATGCTTACTTTATCCGTGGATTTTTTGGGAAGTGATATTAATACACTTTTAAGTGCACTCGAATTATTGGCAAATATTTTAACTTTTTTGGCATCATCAATATTCCCAACAAGGTTAACCTGAATCAGTGGCACTAAATGTGCGAGTTATCTGAAATGATTAAAAATCAACCCTTGATTGCATTATCCTCATTTGAAGAAAGCACAGCCTGCATCTCAGCTGGAGCCCAGTGAAGGATATGATGATTCAAGTTGT
>JANXZC010000112.1 GCA_025355725.1 Syntrophus sp. (in: bacteria) | reverse complement strand
CCGCCTCCAAAGCCACCTTGGCCTTGAATCCTGCTCCATGATTCCTTCTTGTACCTTTTGCCATAGTTGCTGCTCCTTTCTTTGTCATTATAGAGCAGCTTTACCACTTATGTCACTGTCCAGTTTTGCCAGACCGGCTCTGATTTCATCATCTGCTCATTCCTCGCTGACATGTAACTCCTGACTCGTGATTATTCACTGTTACCCATCTTGTCCGCCCGCGGTATATATTCACAGAATGAAAGGGATAATTCTTTTCGTCCTTTCCATATACGCCGGGTAGTCCCGGAAGTGCCGTTTCAATATGCCTTCCTCATACAACATTTTAATCATCAGGTCAGCCGTAAGTATCAACCCGACGATCAACCCTGGCAGAGTAGATCTATCAATGATAAGAGCCCATATGGTCAATAATACTGACGCATACATCGGATGTCTGATGAAGCGGTAAGGTCCCCCGGTGATGAGTTCGGCGCCATCTCTTACCGTCGGGGCAATGTTCAGATTTTTCCTCCCCATCACCGCCATGGACCATACCCCCAAAGCAATTCCGCCAGTTTCTACAACCAGGAGCAGCTGGTTCGCCGCTAAAAGAGGTCCTGACGCTATAATCAGCAGGATGCAGGCGACCTGAATGGAAACCAGGATGGAGGACTTGATTCTGTCGGAGTTCATTGTGATTTTCATACACTCATCCATAAAGATCTTCAATCTTAATCTGCTCTTGTAGACAATGACGGGAAAAAAGGCATGATCATCATCACTTAGCCGCCTTACTACCGAAAAACAACAGGGGGTGCGACATACGATCTTCGCACCCCCTGTTCCAGTCATTCAGTGTGGAACCGGCACTATTTTGCTGCCCCTAGTTCGGAAAGTTTTATACCCATGGCATCGGCTACCCCCTTGCCATAAGCAGGGTCGGCCTTCAGGCAGTTGCTAATGTGGCGGATCTTGATCATCTTGGGCGCATCTCCCATCGCGCGGGCGGTGTTTTCAAAGAGGACCTTCTGTTGAGCTGGGCTCATCAGGCAGAAAAGCTTGCCCGGCTGGGAGTAGTAGTCAGCATCATCCTCGCGGTAATTCCAGTGATCCGCCGCCCCCTCCAGTTTCAGGGGCGGTTCGGCAAATTCCGGCTGCTCCTTCCACTCACCGTAACTATTGGGCTCGTAACCGAGAGTGCTGCCATAGTTGCCGTCAACCCGCATGGCGCCGTCGCGGTGGTAGCTGTGGAAGGGACAGCGAGAGGCGTTGACGGGGATCAGGTTGTGGTTCACGCCAAGGCGGTAGCGCTGGGCGTCGCCATAGGAAAAGAGCCGCCCCTGTAGCATCTTGTCGGGCGAAAAACCGATCCCCGGCACTACGTTTGCCGGGTTGAACGCCGCCTGTTCGACTTCGGCAAAGTAGTTTTCCGGGTTTCGGTTCAGTTCGAGGACGCCGACCTCCATCAGAGGGTAATCCCCATGGGGCCAAACCTTGGTGAGGTCGAAGGGATGGTAGGGACAGGTGGCCGCATCCTTCTCCGGCATCACCTGAATGTGGAGAGTCCAGCGGGGAAAGTCACCTTTTTCGATACTCTCGTACAGGTCGCGCTGGTGGCTTTCCCGGTCTTTACCGACGAGGGCCTCAGCTTCTTCATCGGTCAGGTTGCGGATCCCCTGCTGGCTTACGAAGTGAAATTTTACCCAGTTCCGTTCGTTTTTTGCATTGATAAAACTGAAGGTGTGACTGCCGAAACCGTGCATATGACGGTAGGAATAGGGGATTCCCCGGTCGCTCATGACGATGGTGACCTGATGGAGCGCCTCGGGCAGGGACGTCCAGAAGTCCCAGTTGTTCTTGGCACTGCGCAGGTTCGTTCTGGGGTCCCGCTTGACGGCGTGGTTGAGATCGGGAAACTTGAGGGGATCGCGGAGAAAGAAGACGGGCGTATTGTTGCCCACGAGATCCCAGTTTCCTTCCTCCGTATAGAACTTCATTGCGAAGCCCCGGATATCCCGCTCGGCATCGGCAGCCCCGCGCTCTCCGGCAACGGTGGAAAAACGGGTAAAGAGTTCCGTCTTCTTACCGACCTTGGAGAATATTTTGGCTTTTGTGTACTTTGTTATATTGTGGGTAACGGTAAATGTACCGTAAGCGCCGGAGCCTTTGGCATGCATACGGCGTTCGGGGATCACCTCCCGATCGAAGTGGGCGAGTTTCTCCAGAAACCAGACATCCTGAAGCAACATCGGTCCACGCGGGCCGGCAGTCATTGCGTTCTGATTGTCCGGGACGGGTGCGCCGAAAACCGTGGTCAATTTCTTGGAATCCTTCATGAAATCCTCCTTTTCTCTTAATTATTAATGATTTAGTTATTTTCGTAAACCATTTGCCGCCCTCTTATCCGGAATCATTCCAGATTAAATGCAAAAAAAAGGGTTTAATAGCAGTGATCGGTCAGCCATCCTGATCTCTCGTCTGCTCACCTGCCATAACCTCTTTTGGTTGAGCCAGGCAGTCCCGACAATACCCGTAATACTCCATCCGCGCGTCCGTCACCACAAATCCCAATTCCCGGGCGATGTCTTTGGGTTCGATCGACGTAGGAATATGGTAATCAATGATCTTTCCACATCGCCTGCAGACCAGATTGATGTGCTCCTCAAGATTCCCTTCGTAGCGGTTATCCATCCGGTCGAACTCCAAGAATTTAATAAGACCCTGCTGGGCAAACTCTCCTAAGGTCGCGTAAACTGTTGATAAACTCACCGTCTTTGTCCGTTTCGCCGCTTCCGCATAGATAAGACGAGCGCCGGGATGAAGATGCCTGTTCTCAACCAGGGCGTCCACAATAGCCAGCCGCTGCGGAGTGAGCTTCAGTCCCTTTTCTCTCAACTGCCCAATGAGGCCTTCTTTTGTAATCATATTCATTTCGGAATCATTCCAGATTAGGATTCAAGATATATATCCGCTCACGATCTGTCAAGTCTTTTTTCGCGTCAGCATTAATTTGCCATAAAGCAAAATTAGTTGCGTTTGTTTTTGCTTTATGGCAGAATAATATCATGATTATAAGTAAATCCAACCTTTCGCAAGCAGGATATTGTCAAGCGGGCAGGGATGACAAATCACATCAATATTGGTGTTGACAGAACATGCAATTTTCTGTAGAGTTTTACGAAACGGTTTCAGGACAATCCCCGGTACGTGATTTTCTTGATGATCTCAAGAAATCGGATTCAGGTGATTTTGCCGCCATCCTGGCAGGCCTTGAAAAACTGCAAATGAGGCAATACCACCGGCCGCCGCTATCTAAACCTATCGGAGACGAACTTTTTGAGCTGAGACATGTGGGAAAACTCAATACGCGAGTTCTCTACTTTTTTATGAAGGGGCAACGGATTATCGCCGTTCACGGCATCCGTAACAAGAGCAGGGAAATACCGGAAAGAGACCGAAAAACCGCCCAGGAAAGAAAACATGATTGGCTGGTGAGGTATCCGCGATGAAAAGAAAAACAAATTTCGATAAATATCTTGAGGAACAACTCAAGGATCAGGGTTTTGCCGATCGCTTCCAAAAAGCCGGGGAGGCATGGGATATCGCGTTGGAGTTAGCTGCCCTGAGAAAGGAATCGGGCCTTTCGCAGCGGGAACTTGCCAAGCGGGTAGGCACGACCCAGCAACAGATCAGCCGTCTGGAATCGCCGTCCTATGAAGGCCATTCCCTGAGCATGCTGAGAAGGGTCGCGGAGGCCTTGGGCGCCACCGTCCATATCGAGTTACTGCGCGGAAAACAAATGAAAAGCGTGGGCATTGCCGAACTTAATCCTGACTATGGCGCGCAGTGAAAGATCTTCTGCATACCTGAGGAAGAACAACCTCAATGAGGCATGTAAGGCTTCCCCATGAATCAGACTCCGGAAGAATTGGCCCGTGACAACATCGACAGGCAGCTTGCCGCCTGCGGCTGGGTCGTTCAGCATAAGAAGCAGATCGATCTCAATGCCGGTATCGGCGTTGCCGTGCGGGAGTACCAAACCGAGGTTGGGCCGGCAGATTACATCCTCTTTGTGGACCGGAAACCCGTCGGCGTCATCGAGGCCAAAAAAGAGGAAGAAGGGGTCCGCCTGACCGTTGTTGAAGGGCAATTAGCCGAATATGCCGCGAGCAGACTGAAACACCTCCATAACGATCCCCTGCACTTCGTGTATGAAAGCACGGGCTCCCTAACCCGCTTTACGGATTATCGCGATCCGAAACCAAGATCGCGCCCGGTCTTCCGGTTTCATCGTCCCGAGACGTTCCGGGAGGGGCTGAAAAAGCCTAAATCTCTGCGAGAACGCCTCCGCGATCTTCCCCTTCTGCCCAGGTCAGGCCTGCGCGATTGCCAAATCACGGCGACAACCAACCTCGAAGACTCTTTCAAGGCCAACAAACCCCGCGCCCTCATCCAGATGGCAACCGGTTCGGGTAAAACTTTTGCGGCCATTACCGCCATTTACCGCCTGCTGAGATATGCCGACGCCAAGCGGATTCTTTTTCTGGTGGATACCCGCAACCTGGGGGAACAGGCCGAACAGGAATTCATGGCTTATCTGCCCAATGACGATAACCGCAAATTCACCGAGCTCTACAAAGAGCAGTGGAGCACGATGGGGACAGACGTCAAAGGGAAGATTTACGAGGGCCTTCTGGAAAAAAACGCCGAAGACACGAAGAGCGGCGCCGGGCAGTACTTCACGCCGAGATCGCTGATCAAGGCGATGGTCGAATGCCTCCGGCCCGAACCACTGAAAACCATTGCCGATCCGGCCTGTGGCACAGGCGGGTTTTTCCTGGCCGCTTACGACTATATCCTGGCCCAGAAAGGAATCGACAAAGAAGATAAGGGGTTTTTGAAATACAAGACCTTCTATGGCAACGAGATCGTGGCAGGCGCCCGCAGGCTGGCTCTCATGAATATGTTTCTCCACAATATCGGCGACATCGACTCTGATACCTTCATCTCTCCCACCGATTCCCTCGTGGCCGACTCGGGCCTGCGCGTCGATTATGTCCTCACCAATCCGCCTTTCGGGAAAAAGAGCAGTATGACCTTCACCAACGAGGAAGGGGAGCAGGAGAAGGAAGACCTCACCTACAACCGGCAGGACTTCTGGGCGACGACAAGCAACAAGCAACTCAACTTTGTACAGCATATCTGTACCATGCTAAAAACGACGGGCAAGGCCGCCGTGGTCGTCCCCGACAATGTCCTCTTCGAAGGCGGAGCCGGGGAAACGGTCAGGAAAAGACTTCTGGAATCTGTGGACCTCCACACAATTTTGCGCCTGCCGACAGGTATTTTTTATGCCCAGGGCGTCAAGGCGAACGTCCTTTTCTTCGATGCCAAGCCCGCCGCCAAGGAGTCTTGGACAAAGGAAATATGGTATTACGACTACCGAACGAACATCCATCACACCCTGAAAAAGAACCCCCTGAAATTGGAGGATTTACGGCATTTTATCCAATGCTACCACCCGGAAAACCGCCACATCCGCAATGAAACGTGGCACCCGGAAACCAATCAGGAAGGCCAATGGCGCAAGTTCACCTATGACGAGATCGTCAACCGCGACAAAACCAACCTGGATATCTTCTGGCTGAGAGATAAAAGCCTGGCGGACCTGGACAATCTGCCGGACCCCGATGTACTGGCAAACGACATCATCGAAAACCTCGAAGCGGCGGTGGAGAGTTTTAAAGAAATTGCCCAGAGGATATAGGAAAACATAGGTCAAAAAGCATGCATATTTCGGGGTGCTGTGTATGATAATTTACCAATCCATCGGCGTCATCCATTCTCCCTTCCGAGATCAGGAAGGCATGCCAATCCAGCCGGCGGGGGCACAGGGAAATCCTGGATGGATCGAGATCAACGATGATTATACGGAGGGACTCAGAAATCTTGAGGGGTTCTCTCACATCATCCTTCTGTACCATTTTCACCTATCCAACGGTTTTGACATCGAATTAACGCCTTTTCTGGATGACACCAAGCGTGGGGTCTTTGCCACCCGCGCCCCGCGCCGTCCCAATCCTATCGGACTGTCGATAGTCAAGCTCGTTGGCATCGAAGGAAAGATTCTGAAGATTGAAAATTTGGACGTTGTGGATGGGACACCGCTCTTGGACATCAAACCCTACATCCCCGCTTTTGATGCCATCGCCGACGCGAAAAGCGGCTGGGTGCAGGGCAAGGAGGAACAAGCACGTGATATCCGGGCCGATGATCGGTTCAGCAGAGAAAATGGATAAGGTATGGAGCGTGATGGATTTATAGCGGGCGATCAATCTTTTGTAGCCAGGACGGTCTTGATTGTCGCGGCGATGTCCTCAATACGAAATGGTTTTTGAATAAAGGCGCGGACTCCCCGCTCCATCATTTTGGAAGTAAGTTCATTCAGGCTGTAACCACTGGCCAGGATAACTTTGATGCGGGGATTGATCGCCCTGAGGATTTCAAAGGTGTCGCTGCCACTCAGGCCGGGCATGATTGCATCGAGGATGACCAGATCGATAGCGGTTGAATCGAGGCGGTACTGCTTGACAGCTTCCTGGCCACTGTCGGCGGTAACGACCTGATACCCCAGCTTTTTTGCCATGGCGCCGATCACTTCGATATTTATGGCTTCGTCGTCAACAATAAGAATGGTCTCATGGCCTCTGTGAATGGCAGAGGCCGGCGCGGCCTCTCCTTCCACCCGGTTTTCCGTTGCAGGCAGAAAAATGTTAAACGCGGTTCCTTTGCCCTTCTCGCTGTCTACGGTGATGATTCCCCCATGATTGCAAATGATCCCGTATGCGGAAGCGAGTCCCAGTCCCACCCCCCGCCCCATTTCTTTGGTCGTAAAGAAGGGATCGAAGATGCGCCGACAAGTTGCTTCATCCATACCCATGCCCGTGTCCCGGATCGACACTTTGACATACCGTCCCGGTGGGATTTCATAGGCCTGTACATCGCCTTCCCCGAGGATGACATTTTGCGTTTCCAGATAAAGGCTGCCCCGACCGGGCATGGCCTGCCAGGCATTGATATAGAGATTGAGGAGCACCTGATCGATCTGTCCCCGGTCGATTTCCACGCTCCAGAGGTCCCCGGCAAAAAAACGATGGATCGTGATTTCTTTCTTCGTTCTCCCAAATAGCTCGGAATTGTGAAGAATGAATTTATTGAGGTTTGTCGCCTTGACCTCATATTTTCCTCCCCGGGCAAAACCAAGGAGCTGTTTCGTCAGATTGGCCCCGCTTTGCACCTGCTGTTCGATGCTTTTGAGTTTTCTAAAATAAGGGTGTGAAGAGTCCATATCGAGGAGCATGAGCGATGCGTATCCCTGGATACCCATGAGGAGGTTATTGAAGTCATGGGCGATGCCGCCGGCAAGGGTGCCGATGGCCTCGAGTTTCTGGGCCTGAAGCAGTTGCTCTTCAAGCTTCTTCTGTTGGGTGACGTCTTTGACAAAATTCATGGTCGCCGGTTTTCCCTCCCAGGTAATGGCGACCCCGGTAAATTCTCCCCACAGGGCATCCCCGTTTTTATGCACGACCCTTGCGATATAGCTCGGAGGCAACGGTTCACCACGTAGCCTTTTTTGATGGATATCAATGGCCATGGCCCAGTCATCGGGGTGGGCGAACTTTGCCATAGGCATTTCCAGCAGTTCCTTGTTGCTATATCCGATCATGTCTGAGGCTTTGGGATTGGCATACTTAAGAAGAAAATCCTGGGCGATGATGATGGCCATATTGGCGTTTTCCACGAGGAGTTTGTATTTCTCTTCCGATTGTCGCAGGGCGTCTTCGGCGTTACGGCTTTCCGTCACATCTGTTACGATCTCAACGGCGCCGATAATCTCTCCCTGTTCGTTCCGGACGGGATATCCACGGAGTATCCAACGCTTTCCATATGAGTCCAGATCCGGGTGGATTTGGGGTTCTCCCGTTTCCATGGCCTTAATGGCCGGACAGAAGGGGCATCGGTCCTCTCGCCCGTGGATTTCATAGCATTTCCTGCCATGATAGGTCTCCGGGGATAGATTGAAGGCCTTGTGCATGGCCTGATTGGCCCAGATGACATTGTATTCCCGGTCAATATAGACGACGATTTCCGACATCGTATCCAAAATAATTGATTTTTCCCGAACTTCCTTTTGCAGACGCTCTTCGGCCTGCTTCCGTTCCGTAATATTGCGAATTACGATAATGGCTTGATCATTGAGGAAGGGAACACAGCGGGCCTCGTAATAATGGATGCTGTCGTTTAAATCAACGCTGCAAACGAGACTTGTCATGGATCTGGTTGCAAGGGCTTTTGTAAGGAGATCGAGGAAAGGATTATGCAGCTCTGGGGAGAGAATGTCCGGCAGGGTTTTGCCGACCGGCCTTACTTCTGTAAAGTTAGGGTCGGGGGTGACAGGCCCTTTGAAATCCAGGATCTTGCCAACGGGGTCGATAAGAAAAAAAATGTCCGGCAGGGTCTGAAAGAGGGCTCTCATCTCCGAGTTGGCCTGCATCAGTTCCTCTGAACTCAGGTCGAGAGCCCGCTCGAGCATCTGTCGATCAGCATCGCTCTGGTGGTAAGCGTCATCGACGTTCTTTAGAAAATCCTGCCATTCCGGTGCGATGCCGTCAGTCTTCCCAAAGATGTTTTTCAATTGACGCGCCAGCAGGCTATGCATGGGGCTTGCCCTCGGCAAAGGCAGTAATGGTCATCGTTTGATTGTGGAGTTCGCACTTGGCCCCTCCCGTGGAGGGGGAGATCTCTCCATAGGAATAGAATCCCGTGTAGCAGGCATCTTTGCCCAGGACATCCCGCACCCCCTCAATTTCATCCTCGATGCGCTGTTTGAGGATGAGCTTGCGTCCGACACAACTGATCAGGATGACAAGCTCCGGTTTGAAAGAACCGAGAATATCGAGACTCATCTTGGCAGCCTCGGCGGCCCCGTCAATGAGCCGGTCAAAATTGGCCTTCATGAGCCTGGCATAGGAGCCCTCGGGGATGTCTCCCGCGAAGGTCATGCTCTGGTCTTCTTCGTTGACGGCTAAAAGGGTGCGGACAAGCGGCAGGTCGCTGTTTTCAGTGCGGAGGCTGAGCGGGAAGAGGAGCCCCGACGCCGGCAGATCCACTGCATGATCTCCCAGGTAGCGTTTGTAGAGATGGAGGGCTGATTTGCCGTCCATCTCATAGAGGATGTTTCCCCGGGAACGGGTCACGAGTCTTTCCGGACCAAAAGAATCCCAGCCCCCGAAAGATCCATAGCCAACCTGCAGGCCCTCGCCATAGAAACCCACGGCTGCCACCCGGTTGCTTTCACCTTGATCATTCCAGAGGACATACGTTTCACCGAAACGGTCGCCGTCCCCGGCCAATCCCCCGGTAATGGATACTTGAGACGGCAGGCCTTCCGTTAAACCACGGACGAGATCACTGCCGTTCACCCGTAGGCCCTCGGAAAGGACAAAGACATGACGAAGGTGTTTGTGGTCGAAGTGTTCAGCGAGCCTTCTGCCGGCAGTGATGCTGTCTTCGGCATTCTTGATTGTCTCACTGGCAAAACGCAACCCCGTATGCTCCCAATGGATCGCCGTCGCCGTCAGGGTATCGTCAAAAACCCTCACGCCATAAATTTCCCCGGCCGTGGAGGATCCGAAAAGCATGGCGGCGGGATAAGCCTCTTTGATATCCTCGACGAGTCGCCGGTTTCTTAACAGGAGAGGCGACCCGAAGACAAGGACCAACTGCGCGTTACGAGGATTGTCCTTTAAAAATAACGGATTCCAGCCTTCCGATGCTCTCCAGAGATGCTGTTGAATGATCATAAGTGGTACCTATCTTAAAAAACATTTGTATTGTCAACCAAAAATACCTGCGATTTAATGAAGGAGGGAGATGGACAAATGATGTTCTTGCTATGGTTCGTCGAGTATCTTTCTTATTCTTCCTGTTAAATCATGCAATTGGAAAGGTTTCTGGATGAAGTCCCGGCAACCCCTTTCCATGATGGAGCGGGCTTCACCGTTAACACTGTAACCGCTGGCCAGAATGACCTTTACATGGGGATTTATTTCTTTGAGGTAATCGAAGGTTTTACCGCCGCCAATACCGGGCATGATCATATCCATGACTACCAGATCGATCTCAGCTCCTCTTTCCGAATAGATGGCAAGTGCTTCCTGTCCGCTGCCTGCTGCGTAAATATGATAACCAAGCATCTCTAGCATTTCCTTTATGACGACGATATTCATCTCTTCATCGTCAACGATGAGAATGGTTTCGGTTCCTACGGCAACGAGATGTTGTTCCTGTTCTTCCTCTGCGTTGAGAGCCTTGTCGGACGACGGAAGATAGATGTTGAAGGTTGTACCTTTCCCCTTTTCACTGTAGGCATGAATCACGCCCTTATGGTTCTTGATAATCCCATAGGCAGAGGCAAGGCCCAGC
>JANXZC010000083.1 GCA_025355725.1 Syntrophus sp. (in: bacteria) | reverse complement strand
TATTTCCAGTATTCCTTTGCTTCATCAAGAGTTTCATGAAATTTTGCATCCCTTTGCTTTCACGCAATATCAGTGATTTGTTTTTTAAGATGGTTCTCTTGAGAAATGTTTTCAGCAAAATGTCTTGGCCTGCCTATGATATTGAAAGAATGTGTCTCCTACACATGTTGCACATCATGGATGATCCGTCAATAACACAATCTGAAGAAACCCATGCCGGGCATCTAACCTGCGGAAAGAATGCCACTCCACGAAATCGGATTGACACCGGGATTCACTTATCTTATAAGCCGCAAAGAATTCAGGCTTGACCAGATTTCCTCAATAACCCTGACGGACACTATCTGGCAAATTATTACCCCTACAACGAAAATTACCTGAGCTGCGAAGAGCAGCCACACCCATAAGGAGGGTCTTGTGAAAAGGATATTTATTATTTTGATCGGCTTTTTGTTGATTTCATCCCTTCCCTCACTCTGTGAAGCCCAAGGTAAGGCGAAATCTCCATCCCCCTATGCCAAAAGCGACCTTATCCAGTTCACTGCGGCCAAGGGAGATTATCTGATCAACATCTGCAAACAATACCTGGACAGCGAAAATCGCTGGCAGGAAATCGCCCGGATCAACCGGCTGAAAGACCCCCGCAAGCTTCAGCCGGGGGCGAAAATAGCGATTCCCATAATTTATCTGAAAGGGACGCCCCTGGAAAGCAAAGTCACTTTTGTTCAGGGAGACGCCAAGGTTCAACCGGGCGGCCAGGGGGAATGGGTATCCCTGAAACCCGGTGATTTGGTTGCTCAGAAAAGCAATCTCAAAACCGGGGCGGAAAGCGCCCTGGAGATCACCTTCGAAGACGGCAGTTCATTTTTTCTCCGTTCCGACACGCAGATGGGCATTTTGAAAGCCCAGAAAGTCCTGTCTTCGCAAACGGTGCGCGACCTCTATCTCGGCGCAGGCCGTGTTTTAACGACGGTTAAGGAGGCGACGGGTGAAGCCCCCCGCTTCAAGATTCGCACCCCCTCCGCGATCGCCTCCGTCCGAGGTACGGAATTCAGGGTCGCCGTGGATGAGTCGCAGAAAACCTATACGGAAGTCATGAAAAGTCTGGTAACGGTCGACGGCGCCAATAACAGCGTGGATCTGGCCCAGGGCGAAGGAACGATGGTAAAAAAGGGAGAGCCGCCCCTGCCGCCCAGGAAACTACTCCCTCCACCGGCGCCGACAGACCT
Source organism: Syntrophus sp. (in: bacteria) (assembly GCA_025355725.1). GTDB lineage: Bacteria > Desulfobacterota > Syntrophia > Syntrophales > UBA8958 > UBA8958. Next base: position 8,149 of record JANXZC010000083.1, on the reverse strand, counting down.
CAGATCCATCTTCAACTCGGCCCCTGTTATCCGCTTTTCCGCCGTGGAGGGAGCTGAATCCTATCGCGTCATGACCGCTAAAGACAAAGAAGGCAAGCAACTGCTGCGGGATAAAATCATCAAGACCGGAGATGCAATAACAATAGCAGGTCTGGCCGACGGTTCCTATTACCTGATGAGTCAAAGCATCGACCCCATCGGGTTGGAAGGTCTTCCCTCGGAGGCCTATCCCTTTCGGATGCGGGCGAACCCGTTGCCTCCCATAACCCAGACCCCGAGAGACGGCGCAAAACTCAAAGGCACCTCGGCACAGTTCCAATGGCTTTCCGTCAGCGACGCCGTCCGGTATCAAGCACAGATTGCCGAGGACCGGGAATTCAAGACCATCATCCTGGACAAGAACGACCTGAAAGAATCGACTCTCAAAACCGGCACCCTCGCATACAAACCCTACTTTTTCCGGGTCAGCTCGATCGCCCGGGATGACTACCAGGGGGGATGGTCCGATCCCCTTGCTTTCACCCTGTCGGCCATGGCGCCGACGCCATCGATGGATCAACCTGCCGTCTCCAAAGACGAGATCAATCTGAAATCGAGAAGCCTGGGCGAGGGATTCACCTATCATTTCCAGATCGCCAAGGACAAGGAGTTCAAACAACTTATTGCAGATAATAAAACGGAGAAGCCGGAAATAACGATCAAAAAACCGAAAGACACGGGCACTTACTACGTGCGGACGGCCGCCGTCGATCGTGATGGCGACGCCGGAGAGTTTTCTCCCCCCCAGAGTTTTGAGATCAAGGAAAGATTCCCCTACGAATGGGTTGGGGGCTTCCTCGGGACTATCCTGCTGATTATACTGGTCGCTCCTTAAGAGGGTACGCCACGAAATAATTGTGACATACCCTTAAACACGGGGACAACCTTTTGGAGGGCTTATGCAGGAAGGCAAAAAAAAGATTCTGATCGTTGACGATGACCACGATATCCGACTCTTTCTGAGTTTCAGTCTCAAAAAGGCCGGTTACGAAGTCCTTCAGGCGGCAAACGGCGCCAAGGCCCTGGACGTATTGAGGGAGCACACCCCTGATCTCATCGTAACCGATGCGATGATGCCCGTCCTTGACGGCTATGAACTGATCCAGGCGGTCAAAAATGAACCCACATCCAGCGGGATTCCCGTTCTCATGCTGACGGGAAAAGACAGCGAGCAGGTAACGGAAGGGGCTTCCCGGCCGGATGCATACATGAGGAAACCCTTCGCAACCCCGGAGATCCTGGCACAAATTCAAAAGCTCTTAACGAAACCTTGACGATCGAAAGACCGCCTGCCATGGCCATGACCAGGAAAATTGCCATCCCCGTTATCTGCCTTGCCATTCTCTTTTTCCTCGAATACCTGGGCATCCTGGCGGGGATGAACAATTACTTCTACGATCTCGCCTTCCGCATCAGAGGTCCCGATAAGCCTCTTGAAAAGATCATCATCGTCGCCATTGACGAAAAGACACTGGCAACGCTGGGGCGCTGGCCCCTCAAGAGGAGCATATATGCGGCCGCTCTGGAAAAAATGAGGGGGGCCGATGCCATCGCCTTCGACGTTTTGATGGCGGAACCTTCCCGGGATGATGCCGCCCTTGCCGCCGCCATCAAGAATCATGGCGGCGTGATCATGCCGGTCGTCATTGAAGAAAACATGACCCTGGGATACCCCTCAAAAACCCTCGCCCCCTTCCGCACCGGTCATGTCCATATTGAAAGAAGCATCGACGGCATTGCCAGGGAGGTCTATCACACCCTCTATTTTCAGGGTCACATGCTGCCGTCCCTCTCTTCCGTCCTTGTCGAAATCGCGGGGAAGACAACATTTCCGCACGCCAAACCACCGACAGCTAAAAGCGATAACCAGAACATCATTCAGAGCGACCTCATGAGAATCAATTTTTACGGCGGGCCCGGCACATTCCCCCGGATATCCATGCTGGACGTCGTCAATGGCGTATATCCTCCGGCCTATTTCAAGGGCAAAGTCATCCTTGTCGGGGCAACGGCCATGGGCCTCGTCGACAGCGCCATGACCCCATACTCCGAGACCCGCATGGGCACATCAGGTGTGGAGATCCAGGCCAACATCATCAACAATCTTTTCATGGATGATGCGATCAAGGTCGTTCCGCTCACTATTCGCTGGATAATCGGCCTTACCCTTGCCCTGCTTCTTTATTTTCTTTTTTTAAGAATAACGGAAGGCAGGGGGGCGATCCTGCTGATTTTCGCTATAGTTCTTTATTCCCTTTTTATTTTCTTATTATTTTCCCAGAAACATATCTGGTTTGCCCCAGCCGGCGCCTATATCGCCTTCCTGATCATCTTTGCCGCAGCCTATATCTTCAAGCTTCACGAAGCCGCCGTGAGCCTCGGGATCACCTATGAAGCAATTCAGCCGCACTTAAGAATACCGGAGGCAAGAGGCAGGTCAATCATCGTCAGAAAGGGTATCTCGGGCCTCCTCACCCCCGGAGGCATTCAATCCCAGGCGTTCGTCCTTAACGATATTACGAATCAACTCATCTTTGAAAAAGAGCTATCGGACCGCATCCTCCTGAGCGATGTTTTCGGAGTGGCTGTTTTTGATCCGAAAGGCGGGCTGGTCATCGCCAACAGGGATGTCCATGATTTTTGCCGGGCTAATACTATCTCCCTTGATGGCCGCGATCGTTTCATGGAGGGACTGACACCTTTCATTATGGAAAAGGGAAACGAAGGCGCTCTTTTTGACGAATGGCTGCAAAGGACGCCCATGACGGTTTCATTGACGAAGCCGGACAAGCAGTATCTGAAAGTGGACATTTCGACTTTGCCCGTCGGTGAAAAGCAGTATTCCCTCTTCATCCTGACCAACATCACCAAGCTCAAGGAGGTGGAAATCCTGAAAGGTCAGATCGTTTCCATTGTCTCCCACGAATTGAAGACGCCCATGACCAATATCATGGGATTCAGTGAAATCCTTGTCGAGGAGCTCGAAGGCGAGATGAAGCATTTTGCCGGGATCATCCAGGAGGAATCCGTGCGATTGACCAAATTTGTCAACACCTTCCTCGACATCAACAGGATAGAGGAAGGGCGGCAACAGATCAAAATGGTCCCGGTTCTCCTTTCCGACCTCCTGGAGGAGGCGGCGCTGACACTTTCGCCCCTGGCGGAAAAGAAGGGTATAAAATTGCTTCTCCAAAAGGTAGTCGATAGACCGACTCCCGTGTCGGCTGACCGCGATCTGACAAAACAATGCATGATAAATCTTGCCGAAAATGCCATGAAATACAGCCCACCGAACCGGGAAGTGACGCTCCAGATCGAAGAGACCGCAGACACCGTCAGAGTCAATATCATCGATCAGGGCTACGGCATCAGGAACGAGGATCTCAATAATATTTTCGAGAAGTTTTTCCGGTCCAGTTCGGAGGAAACGGAAGACATCAAAGGCTCCGGCCTGGGACTGAGCTTTGTCAAAGAGGCCGTGGAGGCCCAGGGCGGCCAGATTGCCGTCACCAGCACCTATGGCCAGGGCTCGACCTTTTCCCTGGTCTTCCCGAAAGCCGCCTGATTGGAACTGGAGTTATTTGCGAATTCTATGATATTATTATGTGATTAACGGACGCTTTGCTTTCTGAAGGAGTGAAAAATGAAAAAACGCGTTTCATTATTATGTGTATTGCTTATCGTTATTTCAACATCTGTGTTCGCCCAAATTTCTGATATAATAGACACCAGGAATGAGTTTGGCGGGGAGACGATGATGACTCCTTTTTCTGCAGATGATCAAGAATACAAGGACGGGGTGGCCAAGACAATACAATACTTCAACGGCAACTTCAAGATAGTGAAAAGGGAAGTCATCAGTACCGATGAGTACAACAAGAGCAGCGGGGTAGTTAAGAGCATATCTTACTTTGACAACAACGAGAAGTTAATTAAAGATGAATATTTCTATAATGATAACTATGCCATGAATAAAGGGATTGCAAAGGATATATTTTACTTTGACGGCAACGAGAAGAAAGTGAAAGCGGAGGCCTACGACATGAAGGGATCTCTGGTAAAAAGTAGCCAATAACATGGTGTTGCTCGCTCATGGCTTTTCTTATGGGATTCCCAAGCACACCTTTTTGCTCATTGGAATCTTGCCAAAGATATTATTCCCCTGCCGCAAATGCATTTCACTTTCAGACGGAAGTCAATGAATTCGAGATGATGGTTGTTGTACTGACTCACATAGATGTAAGCGATGATCGTGACAAGACTTAGATGGGCACTATCTGTAAAGTTTCCTGGAAGTGTAGGTGAGGACTTATTATTCCAGTACTTCCCTGATCACCTTGGCCAGATCCTTCGTGTAGAGGGGCTTCATGATTAAGCGTCGGATACCGATACTCCTGGCCTTCGCTTCCGTGATCATCTCGCTAAAGCCTGTACAGAGAATGATGGGGATATCTCCACGGATTTTAAGCATCTCTCTGGCAAGATCATCACCTCTCATATTAGGCATGGTCATATCGGTAATCACCAGATCAAAATCGCTTGGCCGGGTGCGAAACAGCTCCAGCGTTTCCACGCTGCTTCTCCGGGCGGTGACGTGGTATCCGAGGGATGACAGCATGGACTCAACAACTTCAACGATGGCCGCCTCATCATCCACAAGAAGAATCCGCTCACTGCCGCCGACAATCTGTTCAGGCGCCTGCTGCTGCTCCACCTCTCCAGTGATGATCAGAGGCAGATATACGCTGACCGTCGTCCCCTTGCCCGGTTCGCTGGCGATGTCGATTGCGCCTCTATGATCCCTGACAATCCCGTACACCACCGAGAGGCCCAGACCGGTTCCCTCTCCAGGTCCCTTGGTTGTATAGAAAGGATCAAAGACACGGCTGATATTCGCCGCATCGATCCCATGTCCGCTGTCACGGACTGATAATTTGACATAATCGCCTGTGGATAGGTTGAGGGGATGGGGTATGTTCTCAGGCCCAACCTTTTCTTGATCGAGCCTGATTTCGAGAATGCCGCCCCTCTCGCGCATCGCGTGGAAGGCGTTGGTGCAAAGGTTCATCAACACCTGCTGAATCTGTGTCACATCGGCAAGGATCAAGGTCGAGGTGTCGGCAATAGCCTGGGTAATCTGGATGGTTGAAGGGAGGAGAGATTTGAGGAGTTTGATCTCTTCCTTGATAATCGGCGCAACGAGGACAGGTTTGCGTTCCTGCTCCTGATGGCGGCTGAAAATCAGGATCTGATTAATGATTTCTTTTGCCCGGTTGCTGACTTCAAGGGCCTGCTTGATATAATGTTGCTGCTTGTCCGCCTTGTCTGTAATCTGAGACAGTTCCATGTACCCGACCATCGCGCTGAGCATATTATTGAAATCGTGGGCAATGCCCCCCGCCAGTGTGCCGATGGCCTCCAGTTTCTGGATTTGCTGGAGCGTTTCATTCGCCCGCTTAAGATCCGAGGTGCGTTCCTCCACAAGTGACTCCAGGTGATTCCGGTAATCATGAAGGGTTTGCTCTGCATGCACTCGTTCCGTGATGTCGTTGATTAGAAAAATAATCGTGTCGGAATTGCCCTGAAAGGGTAGCCTTTTTATCGATAATATTCGATCTTCCCTTTGGCCCGGGATAATTTTGTCTATAGTATCTATATTGTCAGATTCGGACGTCATGAGCGATTCCACTTGAAGTCTCGCTTGTCCTTCAAACAAGGTCGAAAAAGGGACCGCCAGGAGCTGTTCCTGGGGCTGTCCTAATATTTTCATAGATGTGGGATTGGCGTAAACGATCCGTCCGCAATAGACCTCGATTATTCCCTCGGAAATGCTGTCCAGGATGGCTTGGAGATGACGTTTTTTTTCCAGCAGCTCGTTGGTCACTCGCCGGGGGAACACCGTCTCCATACCCATGATTTTCTGTCCCTGCTTACCGGACCGACGGGTTTCCGCTTCTTCAATGGCCGCCAAGAAATGCTTTTCCGTCTCCTTAAAGGAACCTTTGGCGATTAACGCATCGGCTCCGATGCTGGATGGATCAAGGTTCAGTTCAGATGCCGCAGCGGACATGATCACCAGATAGGTTTCCTTAAGATGTTCCATCCTGCGGATGATTTGACAAAGCTTGTCTCCGTTCAGATTCGGAAGAAAAAAATCGCAGAAAATAATATCCGGCGTGTAGTCCGCCAGGGCCTTAAGTGCCGATATGGCGTTCAAGGCCGTAACAACTTCATGACCCGCGTCACGCAATCTCTTTCCCATATATAAAACCAGGTGGTCATTATCATCAACAAAAAGTATCTTTTTCATCAGCTCATCATCTTTCCCGGCGGTGCCACATTATTTCGATCATATATTTTTTGGCCTCAGCACCCCATAAGAATTGGTTATCCACATCACATATTTTGGAAATAATATCAATCATTGCGAATTGAAAGGTACAAAGTCTTGACATCCTATTTTACGTTCGCGTATATTTATGACGCATTTTAACAAGATATTCGCAACGGGATGGGGAAATGAACAAAGATTCCGCAACTATGCTTGATCGTTTTCTTTCTCATCTTGAAAGCGTCTTTTTCATCGGCCTTCACGATGCTGAGGAAATCATCAGCAATTTTCACAAGGAAATGAGCCATGGACTGGCAGGGGAAAAAAGCTCTCTCAAAATGATACCCTCCTTTGTTTGCCGTCCAAAGGGAACAGAAAAAGGGAAATTCCTCGCCCTCGATCTTGGTGGAACGAACATCAGGGTCCTGGCGGTGGAGCTTGATGGAAACCGAAACGCCGTGCTTACAGCAGCCAACAAATCTGTCATTCCCCAGGAGATGATGGCCGGGACTTGGGACAATCTATTTGATTTTATTGCTGATTGTGTTCTGTTATTTTTCAAGGAAAATGATATCGGCATACATCAGGGGTATAGTCTTACCTTTACCTTCTCTTTTCCCGTGGCGCAAAGCTCTATTGCCTCTGGAAAGCTTATCGGGTGGACAAAAGGGTTTACCGCCGCCGGCGTGGAGGGCGAAGATGTTGTGGCGTTACTCTCGGAAGCGTTGAAGCGCAAGGGAGCAAGTTTTATCCATGTGGCGGCATTGGCGAATGATACCGTTGGAACGCTCATGGCCAAAAGCTATGCCGATCCCTCCTGTGACATGGGCGTCATCCTGGGCACGGGGACAAACGCCTGCTATCCGGAAAAAATCGCCCATATCTTGAAGCGTCCAGGGCTTGGCGCCTCCGGAGAGATGATCGTCAATATGGAGTGGGGTGGCTTCAATCAGCTCCAGACGAATATTTACGACAATATCCTGGATCGCGCCTCTCTTAACCCCGGCAAGCAACTGTTGGAAAAAATGGTCTCAGGGATGTACCTGGGCGAGATCGCAAGACTGGTGATCGTTGAGATGATTGAACAGGGGCTACTTTTTAGGGGGACAAGTCTGTCCGCTTTTTCAAAGGGATATGCCCTGACCACGGAACATCTTGCGATGATGACCCAAGGCTCTGACTTTTTTGCCGACTTTGGTCTCAGGGATGTTACAGCAGCAGATAGACAGGCCATCCATGAAATCTGCCGCATCGTTTCCACCAGGTCTGCTAGATTAGCCGGAGCGGCAATTGCCGCAGTCGTCACCTGGATGGATGCAAATCTCGAATCGGAGCATACCATCGCGATCGATGGTTCCCTCTTTGAAAAATATCCAGGATTTCAAGGTTGCATGAGTGACATCCTTAACGACCTCCTCGGAGATCGCGGTGCGATGATAAAACTCGATCTTGCCAAGGATGGATCAGGAATTGGCGCCGCGATTATCGGTGCCGTGGCGGCCCATATTACATCACGTTAGAAAGCTGGGTGGTGGGGTAGTTCATTGTATTTTCGTTTTCTTATTTTTCTTAGTTTTCTTCGTTATTTTAACAGGTTTTGCTGATTTATCCTGTTGTCCATTAGACGCTTCTTGACCGTTCACGGACTGTTTCTTACCGTCGAATGCCAAAACAATCTGTTTCTTTTTGTACTTATCATTCTTTGCCTCTGGTATAGATTCGGAAACTATCTTTTCATATATCTCTAGTTCAGAAAACTTATCCGGTTCCGGCAAATCG
>JANXZC010000034.1 GCA_025355725.1 Syntrophus sp. (in: bacteria) | reverse complement strand
TCTTGGCTATCTATTGCCATGATGAATATCAGGAACATGTTTCCGTCAAGCGGCTAAGGGAAATCTGTATCAAAATCCGTAACGAAAGGAGCCTCGCTGATATTGTCAACGATACCAGCGTATGGTTATATCAGCCGCCTGGTTCACAAAACTCATATGCAATTACTTAACCGGACATTACTGAGTTCGGTTAAGACTTAATGCTTTATTTCGTATGTCGAACGTAAAAAAAGATAATTCAGAACGAACTCCGACCTGCGAGTAAGGTAGATGCAAATTTTCCTGTTGTTTATTATTTTCACGATTTCCATCCATTCCCGTTGCAAAAGAAGACCTTGTTTTTCCGGAAATGGTTCTATATAATGCCGATCAATACTCAGAGAGGTAGGTTAACGATGTTTTGGCTGCGTAAGCAGGTCGTACCCCATGTTTTGAAGATATTGCTGTTGTTCTTTATCGTGGCAGCGGTAACGGTGGACGACCTCGTGGCGCAGAATATATTCTATAAAACAAACCCCACCCTTATCCAATCATTGAACAATGATGATTCGGGAGATTCCAAACATCATACCTGGAAGGCACCTAACCTTGTCCCGAAAAATGGTAATAAATATTATCTGCCCCATCTCGTTATCAAGACCTATCTTGATCAGGAGATGGGGCTTTTGATTCCTGACACACCTGCAATTTTTTTCCAACCAGACCGGGCACCCCCAGTTTCATCTCTATAGTTTGTTCCTTTACCTTTTCGTAACCTCTTAAGAAGTTATTGTATCGGCCATCATAGACCGGTTTTGAGAAAACGCCTTCGGCAAGATTAGTGGTTTTGTCAATGGGTCCCTGACTTGGCAACAAATGAGGTAAACTGCCATGGATGAATCCGCGATGATGATTCTGTTTGTATCTTATGCCCTTTTGGTCTTCGTGACGAAATTAACGAACAAAAGGCCAGATTGCTCAATTAAAAAAATGAAACTTTCTTAAAGGAGATAATTCCCATGAAAAAAATGAAGAAAATAGTGTTTGCCGCTTTTATGGCGGCCCTCTTTGGTGCCGCCCCCTTGCTGTCCTATGCCGATGAACCTCAGACATCACCTCCGGAGCAGCAGAAGATAGTCGCACCCACCGATCAGAGTACCGATCAGCAAGCACCTCCATCGGCCCCAGCTCCTCAGGAGGAAGTGAAAAACACGGAAATTAACAAATAGAGTAGTTAAAGTTGTCAAGGTCCCTCCTTGACTACCCTCCTTCCGATTCCGCTGATCAAGATCGGGAGGAGGGTTCTATCATAAGCGGAGGCTGAAATATTTTTCAAAAGAAGTCAAGGAGACCGTGGCGAATATCCTGATTATTGGAGATGACGATTCCATCCGGGAATCACTGGACATGTGCTTGACAGAAGAAAATTGTGACGTTGAAGTCGCGTACAAGGGATTGGCGGAGATTAGCAAATTTATCGCCTTGCAAGCAGGGCTAATCTACCCGAACCTAGACTCAAGAACATAATTTGGCGTAATCAATTATGAAACAGAAACCAAGTTAAACCTTGGAGGAGGTACAAACTGATGAAAAGGGCATTAGGAACGATAGTAGTGTTAATGGTGGTGGCTATTTTAGCAGGAACTTTTATTACAACGAAGTATGCAACAGCAGGAGAAATTGGCAAGGATGGTCGCTTTATCACCTATGACAATAGGACAGTACTGGACACACGGACGAACCTGATGTGGGCGGCAAAGGACAACGGTTCGGATATTAACTGGCAGAACGCTAAGTCCTATTGCGAGAATTATCGTGAGGGTGGCTATACCGACTGGCGGATGCCGACACAGAGTGAGCTGGCGGGGCTGTATGATGCGAATAAATCCCGTCAGGGAGCATGCGATCCTATCAATAACATTCATGTAGCAACGGAGTTGATAGACATTACCTGTTTCGCACCATGGGCATCTGAAACTAACGACTCCTATGCTGCCTACCTCCGATTCCTCGATGGCGAACAGGCCTTGAGTCCCAAGTCGAACAGCATCAACGGCCGTGCACTGCCGGTGCGTTCTTCCAAGTAGATGAGTTGGTCATTTGGAGATCTGGTTATGTTCATGTGACTGTGATTATTGTTAGTATCCATGGCGGTCTCAGTTGGTATATTTAAGCATTTCCCGTATTGGCAGAGGCTTATTTTACGAGCCAATATTTGGGAAGAATCCTTTACACTCAGAGGAAGAAGTGGGATTCACAGAAATGTAGTCCTCCCATCGACAGCTGTTGTGACCGTTCGATTGACTTTCCTCTTGAAGCACTATAAGAAACCATAAACACAAGGAACAGGAGGTAGTGCGAGATGTTTCAAGGTCTTTTTCAACCGATGCATTTGCTGGTAATTTTGATTATTGTCCTCGTCATTTTCGGACCGGGGAAGCTTGGAGATTTAGGGAGCACTCTCGGCAAATCAATCAAAGGATTCCAGAAGGCTATGCAAGAACCTGAGAATAAGAAGGAAGATACTTCAGAAGCGAAGAAAATTAATGATAAAAAAGAATAGCACACCTATTTCTGTTCAATGAATAGACGTCTTGCCTTCAGGATCATTTTCTTATTTCTGATTGTCTTTCTGTTGACTTATGTTTTCATCCATCATGATTTGTATGAATTCTTTGTCAATAAAGAAAAAGGCATAGGATTCATTAATTCATTTCATCCCTATGATGAAATCGTCTTCATTTTGCTTCAGATCATGCAGGTGGTGGCAGCGCCAATACCTGGGGAAGCGACGGGCCTCATTGGCGGTTATCTTTATGGTCCAATCCTGGGGACAATTTATTCAACAATTGGTCTTACAATTGGTTCCTGGCTGGCATTTATAATAGCAAGGTTCTTCGGCATGCCTTTGGTGGAAAAAGTTGTTTCGTCAGATGTCTTAAAAAAATTTGATCATTTTATGGAACATAGAGGAATTCTCGTTTCATTTCTCCTCTTTCTTATCCCTGGTTTACCAAAAGATTACCTCTGCTACATCATGGGTTTAAGTCATATGAAGACGTGGCATTTCTTGACCATTTCGACAGTTGGACGTTTACTCGGAACACTGATGCTAACTATAACCGGAAGCTGTGTCCGCAATGGGCAGTATCGCGCTTTATTCATTCTCGTCGGAGTAAGCTCGATCGTTTTCGTAGCTGCTTATTTTTATCGAGATAAATTGCTTGAAAAACTAAAGAAAAAAGCTGCATAAGGCAACACACGAGCCCAAGAGCGGCCTTTGCGGCATGGAAGGTTGTTTACATTACACACCCTACCAAATCTACAAGGGCAGGGATAGCGGAGTACGCACCCAAGCAAAGATATGGAGATGTTAAAATGAATAACGAAAAGCGGACCAATGATATTGCTGGTGGGCAGGCACTCATTGAAGGCGTCATGATGCGCCACGAAAACAAAATTGCCTCAGCTGTGAGAAGACCCGATAATGAAATCATCATCCAGGAAAAGTATCATGTTCCTCTTGCCAAACGTTACAAATTACTGGGATTCAAGTTTATTCGCGGCTCGGTTTCGCTTATCGAAATGATGGTCATCGGAATGAAAAGCCTTATGTTTTCTGCTGAGATGGCTCTGACTGAGAACGATAAAAAACCGGGGCGGTGGGAAATGCCCCTATCCATGTTGATCAGTCTTACCGTATCGATTTGCTTTTTTATTGTTATTCCCGCCTACATCTTTTCTCTACTAAGAAGCGTTATCGCCAGTACTTTTCTCTTGAATATCATTGAAGGTTGCATACGTCTCGGTCTATTTCTTTGCTTCTTGGGTTCCACTCTGCTCATGGAAGACATGCGGCGGGTGTTCATGTATCATGGCGCTGAACATAAGACAGTATTCGCGTGGGAAAACGGACAGGAATTGACGGTTGCAAACGTTCGAAAATATTCGACACGTCATCCGCGTTGCGGAACGAGTTTTATTTTGGTGGTCATGATTGTCTCTATTCTCGTATTCTCGCTACTTGGCCGCCCTGATTTTGCCCACCGCGTTTTATACAAACTTCTCCTTCTTCCTGTGGTTGCCGGTATTTCATACGAGGTGATACGCTACACAGGAAAACACCAAGAATGGACATGGGTGCAATTTTTAAGCTGGCCGGGATTGATGTTACAGAAGATCACAACTCGACAACCGACCGATGATCAAATCGAAGTGGCGATTGCTGCTATGGAAAAAGTTATTTAAACATTCATTGTTTATTGAGCTATGACTGATCATCAGATGGAATTATCGATGGTCGATTGAAATATGCAATGCCGAAAGAGGCTTTACTTTGGGTGAGGCAATATGGCTGCCTTCCTCGTAAGTGTCAGATTCGATTTAAACGCAGAGATAAAAAACTTCCTACTGCAAAAATGATACACTAACCAGAGGAGATGTCAACGAACCGGTGCTAAAAATGTAACACGCAACCCTTCAGGCCGGCAACCAGGACTGTATTCGCCGCCCTTGCCGACGGGGTCGTTATCGGCAGCGCCTTTGTCAAAGGGATCGCCCGGCACAGCCAGGAGCAGGACATTCTCCCGCAGGCCGCTGCCTAAGCCCGGGAACTCAAGGAGGCTACCATTTTATAATCGCGCATGTGATAAGCGTTATTATTACCGAATGCCACCTTCCATGGAAGAGCAAGACACGGCATACCCTACAGGTTCTCACGACTGGAACTGACCTTAGAGTTTATCGTCTCCTTGTTTCTCTCCATAGAATTCGGGATACAGTTTTTTCGCACAATCAGGACAAATCCCATGGCTGAACTCGGCATCGGTGCGCTCGCTGACATACTTCTCCACCTGGTTCCAGTAACCCTTGTCATCGCGGATTTTCTTACAGTTTGCACAGATAGGCACAATCCCACGCAATGTCCTGACCTCATCCAGTGACTGTTGGAGTCGCCTGCGTTCTTCTTCAAGTGCCGCTGCGGCCTGTTTGCGATCGGTGATGTCTATGAATACCCCAATTACTCCGACAATATTCTTGCTCGCATCTGTATAGGTAGCCTTATTGATGATCACGTCCCTGATTGAGCCATCTGCGGCGCTAAAACTACCATCATAGATTTGGCTGCCTGGGCATTCATACAGTTCCTGATCTTTTTTATCATATAAATAAGCTAATTCAGCAGGATATATCTCGTAAATGTCCTTACCTACAATCTCTTCTCTGGACTTGCCAATGAGCTCCTCATAGGCATGGTTACAGCCCAAGTATTTTCCGGAGATATCCTTGTAGAAGACTGGGCTGGGAATGGTATCGAGAAGTGTTGTTACAAATTCCATACGGTTATTCAGCTTTTCTTCTGCCTGCTTGCGAGCGGTGATATCATGGGCAACAACGTCGGTTCCGGCAAGACCTTCTTTATCATAAACATTTTTGCTACTTAACTGGAGCCACCATCGCCTCCCGTCTTTATCCATTACCTCGTATTCCGGATTTTCTGTTACTTCCTCGCCTAAAGACATTTTTCTTAAATGTTCAAAAAATTGCACTTTGCTTTCATCGGTCAGTAAGTCGTATGGAGATCGTGAAGTTATTTCTCCTTGACTACAGCCAAGATATTCGCAGACGATATCGTTTGCTTTTAAAAACTTTCCCGTCCTAAAATCAATTTGGTATATCACCGATGGTGAGCTGTCAAAAAGTCGTCTATAATTCGCTTCACTCTCCCGGAGCGCCTCCTCAGCTCGCTTGTGCTCGGCAACCTCATTCTGTAGGTCCTCATTAACCCGCACCAATTCCTCTGTCCGCTCCGCGACGCGCTGTTCCAATTCATTGCGGGCCCGTTGCAGCGCCTCCTCCACCCGTTTACGCTCTGAGATGTCTTCAACGAAACCCTCTATCGTCAACAGGCGGCCATCTGCATCCTGGACCGGCCATATGTGCAGGTTGCCCGTGAAAGTGCTGCCATCCTTGCGGCGATATAAGTTTTCAAAGCTTCTCAAGCTTGGATTTTCCATCATCAGGCGTACAATTTCCGCGCGGCGCTGTGGATCTACGTACATATCGACGGTGACATCATTTACAGAGGCAATAACGTCTTCCGGAGATTCGTAGCCGAACAGATGCGCAAATTCAGAATTGGCAGTGATTACCTTTCCTTCCGCCGATGACTGGAAGATTCCGATTGTGGCAATATCAAAGAGTCTTTGGTATTTTGCCTCGCTTACGCGGATTAAGAGCTCTGCCAGTGTTGGTGCCGGCTTCGATCGCTCCTGCTCTGCAATCTTTCGTCTTAGAGAAGCCAGCTCCTCAATCAGTTCCTGTTTTGTCTTGCGTTGATCCTGCATCTGATTATCCCTGTTAACCGAAATTATCGGTACGAATATTAAGTAACATCTGAAAGGTTGGGTGTCTAGAAGAATTATACATTGCCCGATTTTTCCCTTGCATAAGCCGGAAGAGAAGGTTAAATTTCTCAAACACCCTTAACGTAGTTTTGGACGAGGAGGTGAGAATTATGGACGTGAAGGTCAACAAAGGGATGCTGTCGCTGGTGCAGGGGGATATTACCCGGGAGGAGACGGATGTTATCGTCAATGCCGCCAACTCCGGCCTGGCCGGGGGGGCGGGGGTGGATGGGGCAATCCATGAGGCCGGGGGGCCGTCCATCATGGAGGAATGCCGGAAGATCGGCGGTTGTCCCACCGGTCAGGCGGTTATCACCTCCGGAGGCGCCCTGAAGGCGAAGTACGTTATCCACACCGTCGGACCGGTCTACCAGGGAGGGGGGAGAGGGGAGGCCAACCTGTTGCGGAGCGCCTATCTGGAGAGTCTGAAGCTCGCTTCCGCCAGAAAACTAAAGAGCATCGCCTTTCCCGCCATCAGCGCGGGGGTCTACAGTTACCCCCTGGCCGAGGCCGCCCATATCGCCCTGAAGACGGCGGTGGATTACCTGGGGGAGCACGAAGATATCGAACTGGTCCGTTTCGTCCTCTTTGGCCGCGAGACCTATGAAGTCTTTGTGAAGGAACTGAGAAAGATCCTCTGATCAGCGTTCTCTCTTTTTTGTCACGTCCCGCTTGATGGTATTGACGGTGTCTTCCAGGACGGGAAAGACGTTTTCCCGGAGGTCCCCGGCGACGGCGACATACATGACATCGTCCCCGACCTGGAGCGTCCCCTCCCGAACCTCGGCGAGAACTTCGATAATGCCGGGGCGACTTTTCATCTCCGCAAGAATCTCGGCCAGACGAGTGTGGTCGGCCTTTACCGTCAGCTCCACAACCGGCTTTCCATCCCGGGAAGTCCCCCGGACAACGCCGTTATGGCAGAGGATCATTCCCACCTCGTGATACCGGGGGTGTTGTTTGACTTGTGCTACTAAATCGGCTAAAGACATATCAGCTCCTAAAAAGATATTATGGGCAGTCAATATTCGAAGTTAATGCTACCGTGAACGGACAAAATACGCAACCCCATCCTGAGAACTGTAGATAAGGTAAAAAGGTATGCCCCCGCGCCGACGCCCCCAATTCAAACCCCTGCCCATAGCTGATGTTCTTCAGAAGATCATGAAAAAACAGGGGATTCCTGTTGCCGGGGCAAGCACATCCCTGCGCCGGGTCTGGAGTGAAGCAGTGGGTCCCCAGATTGCCGCCCAGACCCTGCCGGAGCAGATCAGGAGAGGCGTCCTTTCCGTCAAGGTGGCCTCTTCGGTCTGGATGCACCAGCTTCAGTTCCTGAAGAAAGATATCATCCAGAAATTCAACAGCCTCTATGGAGAAGGAACCGTCGAGAAACTGAATTTTTCCATTGGCGAGGTCCCGGCAAACCATGCCGAAAACGCTGCCGTCGTTCCTTTGTCCACATGGGTGTCTTTCCTCAAGGAGCGGGATGAACGCCTCATGGCGGAAAGCCTCGCTGCCATCAACGATCCGGAGCTGAAGGATATCCTGCAGCGGGTAATGATCAGGGAAATCAGCCGGCGCCGGTTTCTGCAGCGACGCAAAGGTCGCTGAAAACTTCTTGCATCGCCGGGGTATAGACGCCGTTCTCTTCATAGATGATCAGGGGCGGCAAGACCGCCAATTCCTCGCCGCCAGCGACGATGCCCTCCATTAAAACAAATTCCCCCTCCAACTCGGCACGGGAATGGACTATCCGCAATCGCTTCGGTTCTACCTGGAAACGGCGCATCTGGGAAATCAGCTCTGCCAGGCGGCGGGCCGGATAGATCAGAAAAATACGCCCGGAAGCTCGCACGGCACAGGCGGCGACCCGGATGAAATCCCCGACGGACCCGTGAATCTCGTGCCTGGCCTGGGCCTTCTCGGGGAGGGGATTGATCTTCCCCGATTGCAACTTTCGGTAGGGGGGGTTAAAGGTCACGGCATCAAAGGAGCGGGGGGCGATGGGTTGTTCTATGGACCGGATATCGCCCTCGATAATCTCGATCTGATCGGACAGACCGTTTAGGGCCAATGTCCGTCCGGCCATGTCGGCAAGCTCGGGCTGGATTTCGATCCCCGCAACCCGGGAGCATCCCCAGCGATGGGACAGGAGCAGTGGAATCACGGCGCTTCCCGTTCCCAGGTCCAGGAGGGCATCCCCTTTCTTCATGCGGACAAAATGGGCCAGGAGCAAGGCATCCAGGGAAAAGCGATACCCCGTTTTTTTCTGGATGACCCGGAAGCGACCGTCCAGGATGTCATCCGCTGTTTCCCCATCCCCGATCAGGCTATTGTCGCCGCAGGCAGATTCCATGTTCATAAATGATTCCGGAAAATATGGATAAACCCTTATTTATTGAGACTTAAATGAGATGGACGAAGAGGCCGCTCCGGAGTTTGGGTTCAAACCACGTCGACTTGGGGGGCATTACCAGGTCGGCGTCGGCCACGTCCATAAGCTCAGAGAGCGTCGTGGCACAGAGGGAAAAGGCGACGGCAAAGCGGCCCGAATCCACAAGACGCTCCAGTTCCTCCATTCCCCGGATGCCGCCGATGAAGTCGATGCGTTTGTCCGTGCGGGGATCGGCAATGCCGAGCACGGGTCCCAGCAGGTATTCCTGGAGGATCGAGACATCGAGGGAGCGCACCGGATCGCCTGCCGCCAAGCCGTCTTTCCTAAAGGCGAGGCGCCGCCACTTCCCGTTGAGATACATCCCGAAATCATGCATTCTCTTTGGCGATCGGTCCGCGAAGCTGTCGGTAATCTCGAAATCCCTGGAAATACGGGACAGAAAATCCTGAGGTTGGAGACCGTTCAGGTCTTTGACCGCCCGGTTGTAATCCATGATCCGGATCTGATCGTGGGGGAAAAGAACGGCCAGAAATGTTTCATAATCCCTGGTCTCCGATGGGGCAGGGTCCTTCTCCCGTCGCATGCGGGCGACGGAGGCCGCCGCCGCCGCCCGGTGGTGGCCGTCGGCGATGTACATTGTCTGAACCTTGGCAAAGGCCGCGGTCAATTGGTCAATCGTATCCCCATCGGACACGACCCAGGCCTCATGGGCGACGCCGTCGGAGGCGACAAAGGCGTATTCCGACGGCGTCTGAGCGATCTTGGCGACGATGCCGTCGATTATGTTACTCTTTCTGTAGGTAATGAAAACTGGCCCTGTTTGTGCGCTGACGGTATCCACATGGTTGATCCGCTCCAGTTCCTTGTCTGCCCGGGTGTTTTCGTGCTTTTTGATAAGTCCCGTTTCATATTCCCGGACGCTGGCCCCCGTGACGATGCCATACTGGCGATGCCCTCCCAGCTGCTGGGAATAGACATAGAAACAAGGCCCCTGGTCCTGGAAAAGGATCTTGTCTCCCTTTAGTTTCAGGAGGTTATTATTTGCGGTCCGGAAGATGGCTTGTTCTTCAACATGAGGATACTCAGGCAGGTCGATCTCTGATTTTTCCACGTGCAGAAAACTCAAGGGGTCATTGCCGACCAGCGCCCTGGCCTCCTCGACATTGACGACATCATAGGGAGGCGCGGCGACTGCCTGCGCGTATTGACGGTGAGGCCGGAGGGCCCGGAAGGGGGTGATGCATGCCATGGATAAAGCCTTTCAAATGGGATATGGCGGGCTTCTACCACAGTCCCATCCTGAAAGCAACGGGAAGGAAATCTTCGCTTATGCAGAGGGGAATCTTCGCTGGACACGGACGGACAGGTTGTCATACAGTAAGGACATACTGAGGAGGACGCTTATGACGCCAACAAGGGTTTTCATTCATGGACTGGAAAGCACCAGCCAGGGTACGAAAGGAATATATTTCCGGGAACGTTATCCCGAAATGATCATCGAGGATTATATCGGGCATTTAGAGACGCGGATGGAAAAACTGGAGGCCGTCCTGATGGGGAAAGAGAAGCTGATTCTTGTCGGCTCCAGCTACGGCGGCCTGATGGCAGCTATCTACGCCTGTCTGCATCCGGGAAAGGTCCGACGCCTTATCCTCCTGGCCCCGGCGATCAATCTTGATGAATTTGAATCATATGCAGGGCAGGTCTTGAACATGCCCGTCCATCTCTATCACGGCCGCCAGGATGACGTGGTCCCTCCCGGCGAGGTCCGGCCGGTTGCCGAGGGGACCTTTAACGATCTGACATATTGTCTCGTGGAAGACGATCATTCCCTCCATGAGACCTTTCCCGGGATGCCCTGGGATGAGCTGCTCAAGGAGTGAGGTGCCCGGTCACGACGATTAATCTTGGGGCGAACATATTTTGGCGAACGGCGAGAACAATGTTGATAACATCTTATTGACAAAAGGGCCTGCCCATAATATCATGAGACACGTATTTCAGTAGTCTCACCCCTCGATCTTTAACAGGCAAAAAGTCTCATTAGCTTTCTTATAAAAAAAGAGGTGCTTCGGATGGAAGATAATAAATCGGGAAAAGACAATATGGATGCCATGATGCAGGAGTGGATGAAGGCCTCCACGGGTTTCTGGACCTCAATGATCAAGGGAGATCCCGGAGCGGCGGCAGACTTTGTCCCCCCCGATCAGGAGGGCAAGAAAAATCGCTATACCGAATCCATGGAAGCAACGCTGAAGCGTATGCAGTCCGCCTCGTCCGCCCTCAATGATCCCCAGATGGCCGATGCTATTCTCAAGGGTCTCAACACCCTGCCGGAATTTTTCATGAAAATATCCAAAGCGGGTTGGGAAGCATCGGCGCGTCTCCAGAAAAAGGTCGCGGAAAAAGCCGGGAAGATCGGCCATAAAACCGAGGCCTATCAGTTCGAGAATCTGGATCAGGGTATCTTCAAGGCCTGGCGGGAAATTTATGAGGAGGAATTCAGTCAATATTTCAAGATTCCCCAGTTAGGATTGACCCGTTATTACCAGGAAAGGTTAAATCATCTGCTGGACCAGGCCAACATCCTCAAACCGACCCTTTCCGAATTCCTTTATCTCATCTACCTGCCCATGGAAAAATCAATGAAGGTCTTCCAGGACAAGATAGAGGACCTCTCCAAAGAGGGAAATGCCCCCGACAAGGCAAAAGACTATTACAACCTCTGGATCAAAATTCTCGAGGGGCATTACATGAATCTATTCAAATCACCCGAATATCTTGCCGCCATGGAAGAGCTGATCAAACAGATGGAAGTCTATGTCGGGGCTAAAAATGATGTACTTCAGGACTTACTGCAAGGTCTTCCGATTCCTACCAACAAGGATATGGATAATATCTACAAGGACCTTTACCTGATGAAAAAGAGGATAAAGGTGCTGGAAAAAAAACTCGCCCAAAAAGATAAGTCGCAGGCAGCATAATCAGCTTAACTGGTTAAAAAAGAGGTGGATATTATGGACCAACAGAAGATTTCCCTGGACCTGATTTTGGCCAATATTGCTGCGGAAGCCGAGAAAGCTCAGGATACGGCGACCAAGGCCTCCGAGGTGCTCCTTGGCCCCCTTGAAACCGCTATGGCCACGACGCCCTATGATGTGGTCTATGAAGAGGACCGGGTTAAGCTGAAACATTACCGCACCCCCGGCGATGTAACCATGAAAACTCCCCTCCTGGTGACCTACGCCCTCATCAACCGGGAAACGATGCTGGATCTGCAGCCCGACCGGAGCGTCGTCCAGACCTTTCTCAATGGCGGCATCGATCTCTACATGATCGACTGGGGCTATCCGACCAGACAGGACCGTTTCGTCACCATTGACGACCATATCAACGGGTACATGGACAATATCGTGGATTACATCCTCGAAAAGACTGGCGCCCCCCAGATTAATCTCATGGGGATCTGCATGGGAGGCACGTTCTGTGTGATCTATTCCGCCCTCCATCCGGAAAAGATCAAAAATCTCATTACCACGGTGACTCCGACCAACTTCGATACGGACAAGGGCCTCCTCCATATCTGGATGCGGGCCATCGACACGGACAAGATCATTGACACCTTCGGCAACCTCCCCGGCGATGTGATGAATCTCGGTTTTCTGATGCTGAATCCGGCCCGGCTCATGATCGACAAATATGTGGGGTTCTTCGAGAGCATGGGGAGTAAGTCCTTTGTGGAGAATTTCGTCCGCATGGAGAAATGGATTTTCGACAGTCCCGATGTTCCCGGGGAAACTTTCCGCCAGTTTGCCAATGATTTCTACAAAAAGAACCTCCTGATCCAGAACAAGCTTGAGATCGGGGGACGCCGCGTTGATCTGAAGAAAATCACCATGCCCCTGTTGAATTACTATGGAATGTACGATCACCTCGTTCCCCCGGAGGCCTGCAATATGCTGACAAAATGTGTCGGCAGTTCCGACACCGAGGATGTCAGCCTGGACACCGGGCATATCGGAATTTATGTCAGCTCCAAGTGCCAGCGGGAATTTGCCCCCAAGATCATCAGGTGGCTGCGGGAGCGGGACGGGGAGCAGAGGCCCGTTGCCGTGGTTAGTGAAGCAATAGGGGAGCAGCCATCCCCAGCCTCACGATTAAAAAGGCCTTCCCGTCCGGCGGCAGAGAAAAAGCCCGTACGAACCGCAAGGCAAAGGTCCGAAAGGCCAAGACCCACGCGGAAAGAACAAACCATCAAGCCGTCCTTAACGCAGGTCATTCAGGAAACGATATAGGAGGGGGACAAAACCATGGCGGAAAAACAAAGCTATTTCAGGACCATCAGAAAAATCAGTGAAACATTTGGGACAACCAAGGACATGGAAGTCCTGTTCCAGTTGATCGTGGATAGCGCCCTGGATACCATGAAGGTGAAGGCGGTCTGCCTGTTTCTGGTTGACGAGGGAAAGGAAAACTATACGGTAGTCGCGCAAAAGGGATTATCGCAGCATTATCTACACGCAGGTTATGGACATGCCGACAAGATTGCCCCGACCCTGCTGAAGGACGGCTTCATCTATTACCACGATGCGACGACAGATCCGCGCCTGAACAATCTGGATAAAAAAAAGGCTGAAGGTATCGGTTCCATCCTTGTCGTCCCGGCCAAGGTCAAGGGCGAGCTCATCGGCGTGCTCTCCATGTATACCTCAAAAATCAGGGAATTTGACAAGGAAGAGATCGAGTTTCTCCGTGTCCTGGCGGAACAGGGGGGCCTGGCCATTGAAAATGCCCGTTTGGTTGAGAAACTCCGGAGTAATACCAGGCTTTTCCTGAATCTGGCGGCAAATATCGCCTCGAGTCTCGATATCAAGGCTATTCTCCAGATCCTGACGGAAGATGTGGCCAAGTCCCTGGGTGTGAAGGCCGCTTCGATCCGCCTGCTTAATGATGAAAAGACGGTTCTGCAACTGGTGGCAAGTTACGGTCTAAGTGAGAAGTATCTGAAAAAAGGTCCAATATCAGCGGAAAAAAGCATTGCCGTAGCCCTCAAGGGCAAACC
Organism: Syntrophus sp. (in: bacteria); assembly: GCA_025355725.1. Lineage (GTDB taxonomy): Bacteria > Desulfobacterota > Syntrophia > Syntrophales > UBA8958 > UBA8958. The sequence goes on along the minus strand of JANXZC010000034.1, from coordinate 43,951 downwards.
CGTTGCCATAATCGACGCATATACGGACAAGGGTGTTCAATATAAGCAGGAGAAAAAGGAAGAAGGCATTGTCTCTATCCTCTGTGTACCGATAAAGGCCAAGGAGGATGTCATTGGCGTCCTGCGCCTTTACAGCAGCATGAAGAAGGTTTTTTCGGAGGACGAAATCGAACTCGTCACGGCACTTGCCTACCAGGGAGGGCTGGCCATTCAGAATGCCAGCCTCTACCTTATGTTGAAGAATGATCTGCAGGATATGAAGGAATCGGCCTGGACCTACAAGTGCTGGTTTTAGCGACTATGGGGAAAGTTTCCCATCTATACGAGGGCAGGCGCCTGCGGCGTTGCGTTGCGGGAATCATCAATTTATGGGGAGGGAAAAATGATCGGGAAAACCATTGATGCCATTAAAGTAGGGGACGCGGCCGAGTTTGCCAAGACAGTGACGGAAACCGATGTTTACCTGTATGCCGGGATAACCGGGGATCTCAATCCGGCCCATATCAATGAATCCTATGCCGCCGGGACATTTTTTAAGACCCGGATCGCCCACGGGATGTTGACGGCGGGTTTCATATCCTCCATTCTGGGCATGCAATTGCCTGGTCCGGGGACAATCTATCTTCGTCAGGAATTGAACTTTCTCGCCCCCGTGCGTATGGGAGACACAATTACCGGCAGGGCTGAGGTTGTAGAAATCATTAAGGAGAAGAACCGGCTCCGCCTCCGGACCACCTGCCGGAATCAGGACGGGACCCTTGTTCTGGACGGCGAGGCGCTGGTAAGCCCACCCAAAGCTCCGAAAGTTTAACGGTTTTGCAAAAAAAACCGTCTTCACGGGGGCAGGCTTCTGCTGCGTTGCGCTTCCGCCTTCGTCATGGACTGCTTTCATCCGAAGACGCGTTCCGACCCCTACGGGCTGGGGACACCATCAAATAGTGTCTCAATTGCATGTCCAAGATGGGGATGCTTTGGTGATGGGTAAAGAGACGCAGCTACCCCTGTAGTTCCCTCCCCTCCAAGGGGAGGGCAGCATGGGGATGGGGTGGTGTTTCCCTCCCTGCTAGTGCTTCTTTTTCCCGGAGCGGTCGACCTTGGTTTCCTGATCGAATAGGACCGCCATATTTTTCACGAGATCCTGGAACTGGTTGTGCTGCTTTTTCATCAGCTCCTGGAGGTCATCGAGGGCGGCGGGAGACCCGAGCCCCTCTTCAGACAGGAGCCTCCTCAGGTTGCGAATGGTCTCTTCCTGCTCGGCCACGGTCTTTTCGAGGGCGGCGCATTTCAGGGCCAGTGTATCATACTCCTTCTTGGGTACCACCTCCATCAGGGCAAGGCTTTCCCGAAAGGATTTCTGGAAGGTTTCCACTGACTTCTGCCAGAATTCCTTGTAATCGGAAGATCCCTCTTCGACCATGTCCATATTGTAAGCCTTGCGGAACATAGCGTTCAAAGATTCGTATCCTACCAGTCCCTGACCGAACCACTTTCTGAAATCCTCGATCTGTTTCTGACCTTTGGCCAGATTCGTAAAAAGCTGCCCCCAGAATTCATAGAAATTACGATCCATTGCTGTTCCTCTTCCCTTCTTCCAGATCAAGCTGGAAACGCACCGGCCCCCGGTAACCATTACCGAACCGGGTGTGGAGAGCGCACGCCGAACGCGGATCAGACCAGGATGTGGCAATCGCCCCGTGTCCTTTCGGAAAGGGCGTCACTTCCACATCGACATAATCCGCAGGAACCAGGGCGGCATCCTTGTCAACAAGATCATCCCCTTCGGCATAACAGAGGAGCCAGGGGATTCCCTTTTCCTTGATACCTTTAAAGTTCAGGGTTTTACCGAAAAGCTTGACCGGCAGGGTTCCATCTTCAGCCACAGGAATTGTATAGGAATCGAAGCTGAGTTTAGTGATCCCTTCCGGAAGGTCCATCCGGTCATGGATCAGCCAATGATTCATGGCCGCTGCCGTTTTACCGATTTCCGAACCTCTAATATTGCTGAGATCACGATGGAGAATTACAAGGGGCGCCTCTTTCTCCATGCTTTTTAACTTATAGACCCAGCTCATAACCTTACCGTCGACAATTCTGTTCCCATTGGGCAGACTCTTGCCGGCATAATTGAGATCCCGGAATCGGGATGGTAAATGCTGCATGTATTCCACGAGGGATTTGCTCCGGGTACCGTCCATGGGGGCGACACAGGTGATGAGGGCGTCCACAAGACCATCGAGTTCGCCGGAGAGGATATCCAGGACGGCCATGAACCCGCCCTGACAGAAACCATTCAGGGTAACGGAACGACCATGGGTTGCTTTCAGCAATTCACAGAGCCGACGGGTATCGCGGGCATCGTCTTCACCCGTCATTACTTGTACCGCCTCCGTCGTCTGGATGTCCTTGAGAATCCGGATGTAGGTCGGAATCCCCTGATCGGCAAAGGCGTGGACATAGCTTTTCTTCTCGTCGGGCAAAAAGGCCAGAATATTCGGCCCCAGGACGTATGGATGGATAATCATGATCGGTTTTCCATCCTTCCGGGGATGGATGCTCTGATCCCGGGAGAGAACCTGGTACAGGACAAACCGCTCCGTTTCTGCCGTCTTGATGTACCCCCCGTCATCGAAGTGAAATCCGAATTCCCCGCCTATCTTTCTTATGGCTTCGGGATACCGATTGATGACGTTATCGGTAAGGCGAGCCAGATTGGCTGCATAATCAGGAATGTTGTCGTCTTCATCTCCATAGAGGCTATTGAGAAGAGAAATGAAGACTCTCGCTGTTTCTTTCTTGTAGAAATCACGGAATCCCCTTAGGGAACCCGTCATTCCCTGCTCGGCAATCTGGAGATTAAACTGTAATAATTCATAGTAGTCGGCCGCGCTCTGGATGGGGAGGGTGTTTGACAGCTTTTTCTTTTCGAGTCGGTTGAAGCCTTCCCATGCCGTCCAGAAGGGGACCATAAAATCGGCCATATAGACAAGTACACCCAGACTGTAGAGCTGGCCGGCCTTGAGCATATCCGTGGTAACCTCCAGCATCTTCCCGGGAGTTTCTCTGAACCTCCCGGTATAGGCGGACGCTACGCGGCTTAATGCCTGTTGATTAAAATTAGACAGCATAAAAACAATATTTCTCTCCCCATCAAGACAGACAAGCTCGCAAAAAGCCACACACACCGTCACCCCGGCGAAAGCCGGGGGCCAGAACTATTCGCAAATGCTGGATTGTGAACATTAAACTTCGTTTTCCGGCTTCCGCCGGAATGACTAAAAAGGCAATTTCAGACTTTTTGCGCCGCCGTCAAACTTTGGTTATTTTTTCACTTTTCCTTTGGCGCCAGGTATTCTTCCATTTTCTTGTAACCATCTTCAACCTTGGCCTTGAAATCCTCACGGCCTTTTCGGTAGGTTTTAACCCATTCCTCCATGGCCTTTTTGCCTTCCTCGGGAAACCACTTGTTCTGTTCCATCCACATGTTGAACATCTTTTCCGCCTGATCCTGCATGACGACCATGGCCGCTAAGGACTTTTCAAAAGCCATCTTGTTGAAATCGAACATCTGTTTTGAAATCTGCTTCGGATCCATTTTGTTTCCTCCTTTTTCTTGTTTGTTCAGGCTATTTGCCCGATTTTACCTTTGTTTCCCCGCCCTGCTTGTTAAAAGTAACAAAAAAGTCTTCCACTTTCTTGAAACTATCGTTGGCAGAAGTCTTAAAATCCGACCGGCCCTTCTTGTAAGCCTTTACCCAATCCTGAATCGCAGTTTTACCTTCTTCCGGTACCCAGGGGGACTGTTCGAGAAACATGCCCACCATCCGTTCCGTCTGCTCCTGTAAAATCGACATTGCGTTAAAGGTGTTGTCGAATGTGGCCTTATGAAAATCGACCATCTGTTTTGCAATCTTTCCTTGTTCCATGGTTGTAATACCTCCTGCTTGTTTTTGTGCCTAATATAAGCCCATTTTTCGGTTTGTCAAGGGAAAAATGTTGCAACGCACAATATTTTTTCCCCAAACGAAACACACATCATTTTCCATATTAATTTAAAATATGCTTTAATATTGAATGCATCTTGCTATACTATAAAATGTGACCGGTGAGCCAACGCACTAAATAAAAAAATATTTGTTGCGTTATGTCAATATCCTTGTTAAAGGGATAACCAATAATTGAGAAAAAGAAATATGCAAGAAAAGCTCCTCTACAAAAAATACGGAAACCGCCGGCTCTACGACACGGCACAAAGCAGCTATGTGAATCTAGATGATATCACCCGTGCCATCCGGGAGGGCCGACAGGTCCAAGTCGTCGATGCCAAGACCAAGGAAGACGTTACCTCCTTCATCCTGACTCAGATTATTCTTGAAGAATCAAGAAAACGAAATTTCCTTCTCCCCTTGCCGCTTCTTCATCTCATTATCCAGTATGGCGAAAATATTCTCAACGAATTTTTTCAAAAATACCTGGAACAGATACTGAAAAACTATCTGTCCTATCGGACGATGACGGATAGCCAGTTCAAAAAGTGGCTGGATCGGGACATTGACTACTCAGCCATAAATCCCTTCAAGCCTTTCTTTGACATTTTCCCGATCCCTCCCGATTCCCCGGAAAAAAGAGACGGCAAAACGGAAAAGGCATAGAGAACGAGCATTTTCATGAAAACCTTGACAAGAAACGACCATTCCCATAACATCACCCCAAGAAAAGGAGACGGGAGAGAGATCATGGAGAATGAACAGCGAGTGTCCAGGAAAATTGTAATTCATTATACCGCTGAGAATGTTGATCAACCAATCATTTGTCAGCTTGTTAAAATCCATGACCTGGTCTTCAATATTCTTAAAGCCCGGATCTTCCCCAAACGGGAAGGCATCATCGTCCTGGAATTGAGCGGCAGCCCGGAAAATTTTAACAACGGGATCCGCTATCTCAAAGAGCAAGGTCTTAAGGTCGAGCCCCTATCCAAGAGCGTAAACCAGAACGCCGACAAATGCGTTCACTGCGGTGCATGTACCGCCTTCTGCCCCACCGATGCCCTGTTCTTTGAAATGGATACACAACGGGTGTTATTTGACGCCGAGAAGTGTAACGGTTGCGAACTCTGCGTCTCAGCCTGTCCGGTCCGGGCCATGGAGGTCAATATTTTCTAAACATGCTCAATCTTTGCGAGTCGCCTCCTTGTCCTTGTCTTTACTGATCGCCTTGCCGACGCTGTCGGTGATCTCCACGCCCTTACCAATGATTTCCTTGCCCTTATCGTAGGCGCCTTTCCCTTTGTCGATCACCTGCCCTGCCTGTTCCTGTGTCTTTTTAATGGCGTTGGTGAGATCATCCGGGGATTTCCTGGGGGCCGTAAAATAGAAATAGCTCCCCGTCAGTATCAGGATAAGAAGAAATAACAGGGCCAGCTTGATCAGATTCTTGAATAGAAAGTAAATAATAATCAAGGCAACAGTAATAACGGCAATGACGGCAAACTGATGACTATGAATGAAGGACCATATTGTTTCCATGAATCGACGCCTCTTTATCCTTTTGAATGCAAACTGGTATAACATTCCAGTACGATGAGTATTTTCTTAGCGGAAAATTTAAAAAAAATCCAGTTATCCTTTCGTCTTGACAAAAGAATCGAGCAACGGCTAAAGTTATCGACATGCGGGTAGCGATCACGACTTTGGGCTGTAAAGTGAATCAATATGAATCGGCGGCAATGGGCGAATCCCTTGAAAAACAGGGATTTATCCTCGTACCGTTCCTTGAGGAGGCCGATTTTTACATTATCAACACCTGTACGGTAACCGGGCGGACAGATTACCAGTCACGTCAACTGATCCGCCGGGCCGGAAAACGAAATCCCCAGGCCGCCATTATTGTCACGGGGTGCTACGCCCAGACCGCTCCGCATGTATTTACCGGCATGCCCGGGGTGACGGTCGTGGCGGGAACCCTGGAAAAAGATCGTATTGTCGAAATTATCGGGAAAATTCAGAAAAACTCGCAGTCCGGGAAGGCATCTGAACCAGTCCCATCCGTCCAGGTAGGCGACGTCGGGAGGGAAATAACGGAGTGGGGAATCCGTTCCGTATCCGGATTCCCAGGGCACACGCGAGCCTTTCTGAAGATTCAGGATGGATGCAACGCCTTTTGCAGCTACTGCATAGTCCCGTATGCCCGGGGACGAAGCCGCAGCATCGGGAAGGAAGAGGTTCTGGAAAGGATTCAGTCCCTGGCCCGAAACGGATACCGTGAGGTTGTCCTGACCGGTATCCACCTTGGGGTCTACGGAGAGGACCGGCAGGATGGATCTTCTCTCGCCGGGATATTGCGTCAGGTGGAAGAACACCGGACCATTGAACGTCTGCGCCTGAGTTCCCTTGAACCCACGGAGATTACCGAGGAGATCCTGGAAATCATGAAAAGCGCCCGGATCGTATGTCCACACCTCCATATCCCCCTGCAAAGCGGGGATGACGGAATATTGTCCAGGATGGGGCGCAATTACGATGCCGCCTTTTCCCGTGACCTGGTAGGGAAGGTTTGTGCGAGCAGACCTGATATGACCGTGGGAATGGACGTTATGGTCGGTTTCCCGGGAGAAGATGAAAAGGCATTTGAAAATACAGCGGCCCTGATTGAGTCCTTGCCCATCGCTTATCTCCACGTTTTTCCCTACTCGCGGCGTCCGGGAACGGCGGCGGCCCGGATGGGAAGCCAGGTGCGGGAGGAAGACAAAAAAAGGCGGGGACAGACGCTCCGGAAACTAGGAATGATGAAACGCCAGGCCTTCCTGGGAAGATTTATCGGATCAACCCTGCCGGTGCTTATTGAAAAAAGAAAAGATCGCGCCAGCGGCTATTTAAAGGGGTTTTCGCACAATTACCTGCCCGTGCTGCTTCAGGACGGACGCGCTGAAATGATCAACACCATTGTCTCCGTAAAACCTGAATCGCTGATTTCCGGGGGACTGGTGGGAAGAGCACATCATGGATAATGAAAAAACACCGGCATTTGAAGATCTCGAACAGGCGTTGGGATATGTTTTTCAGGATTCCCTGCTTCTTGTCAACGCCTTTACCCATCGATCTTATACCAATGAGAATCCGTCCCTGTCCTGCCAGGACAATGAACGCCTGGAATTCCTCGGGGATGCCGTTCTGCAGCTATGCATCAGCGATCTTCTGATGAGGCGTTTTCCCGATTATGCGGAAGGACAGCTTTCCAAACTGCGGGCGGCCCTGGTCAATGAACAATCCCTGGCGGCCCTGGGCAGGAGATTCGGCCTGGGGAATCATCTCTTCCTGGGCAAAGGGGAGGAGGCATCCGGGGGCCGGGAAAAAACATCCCTCATCGCCGACACCTTCGAGGCTATCATGGCCGCCGTCTATCTCGACGGTGGATATTCACAAGCCTCCCGGCTTATTGCCGACCTGTTTGCAGAAATGATCATCACCGGGCAAGGAGGGGTTACCACTTTTCGAGATTATAAATCGGCCCTCCAGGAACTCTGCCAGAGCCGTTTTCACGAGACGCCAAAATATCAACTCCTCAATGAATACGGACCTGATCATGACAAGACCTTTGAAGTGGAATTGGCGGTAGTCGAATCCGTGAAAGAAACGGGGACAGGCAAAAGCAGGAAGGAAGCGGAGCAGCAGGCCGCCAGAAAAGTGCTGGAATATTTTGAGACCACGGAAACCGCATCATGATTATCCCTTTCTTTATTCAAAACCGGGGTTGTCCACACCGTTGCGTCTTCTGTAACCAGCAGATCTCCGGGAACCAGGGACCGGCTGATTGGACGGACGAGTCTTTTAATGAAAAGATCAGAACCTTTTTAGCTTCTCACACCCCCAGGGCAAAGCCGGCAAAAGGGGTACAGATTGCTTTTTACGGGGGAAATTTTACGGGCCTGGAGGCAGCGGAACAGGATCGCCTCCTTGGCCTGGCCCATCGTCATGTGGAAAATTGCGCTGTGGAAGGGATCAGGATTTCGACCCGCCCCGACGCCCTGCATATTATTGATATGGAACGCCTGGCAGCTTTTGGCGTCAAAACCGTCGAACTGGGCGCTCAGTCCTTTGTCAACAGTGTTCTGGAGGCCTCACAGCGGGGACACACCGGGGAGGATGTTGAATACGCCGTCGAACTCTTACAAAATTATGGCTTTGAAGTGATCCTGCACCTGATGGTTGGTTTGCCCGGAGATAACCGCACGAGCTTTGGTGAAACCGTAGCTCGAACGATAGCACTCCGCCCTGACGGCGTGCGGATTCATCCCACCCTGGTTCTAACCGATACGCCGCTGGCAGAGGACTTCCGGCGGGGACGCTACCAGCCCTTGTCTCTCGGGGAGGCAGTTGATCTCTCCAAGGAGGCCTGCCGGTGCTTTCAAAAGGAAGGGATCCCGGTCATCCGCCTGGGCCTCCAGACAACGGATATGATGACCAGTCCCGGCGCCGTTCTTGGGGGGCCATATCACCCCGCCTTCGGATCCCTGGTTGCCGAGGCCATCTGGCTGGAGCGGGCAGTGACATTACTTGATGGCACCGATGTCCGGAACAAAAGGCTGATCATGTATGTGCCCGCAAGGCAGGAAAGCGCCTTCCGCGGCAATAAGAACCGCAATATCGATTTATTACAGAAGCAATTCCAGTTTGCAGCGCTGGAGATCAAACCCGGGAATCAGACCTTCAATTACAGCATCTCCTGAAAGGACGAGGGAAAATAAGCATGTTCAAATCGGGCTTCATCGGCATCGTGGGCAGACCGAATGTCGGCAAATCAACGCTTCTCAACAGCATCATGGGGGAAACCATTGCCATCACGAGCCCCAAACCGCAAACAACGAGAAACAAGATCATGGGGATCAAGCATCTTGTCGATGGACAGATGATTTTCTTGGACACCCCGGGGATTCATGATCCCCATAAGCCCCTGAATACAGCCATGGTGAAAACAGCCAGAAATGTTTTTGGCGATGTCGATGTCCTCATGGTGCTTATTGAGGCTGGCAACCGTATTTACCCCGATGACCTGGCCTTGTTCGAATCTCTCGCACCTTATCATCAACGGGCGATCCTGGTAATCAACAAGATCGATCTTGTCATAAAAGACACGCTCCTACCTCTTATTGAAGAAGCTCGCCTGGCCTTTCCCTTCCATGCGTTCTTTCCCGTTTGCGCCCGGACCGGCGACGGCGTCCCGGCCCTCCTTCAGGAAATCCAGGATCTCCTCCCCGAGGGACCACCCTACTTCCCCGAAGACATGCTCACCGACCGCTCGGAAAGATTTATCGCCGCTGAGATTGTCAGAGAAAAAATACTTCTTTTGACACACCGCGAAATACCTTATGCGACGGCTGTCGTCGTAGAGTCCTTCCAGGAAGTGGAAGGGAAGGATCTGATCCGCATCCAGGCCACCATTCATGTGGAACGGGATTCCCAGAAAAAGATCCTTATCGGCCAGAAAGGATCTATGATGAAAAGGATCGGGACGGCGGCCCGTCTCGATATGGAACATTTTTTTGCCACCAAGATATTCCTCGAGTTGTTTGTGCGGGTTCAAAAGGACTGGACGCACAGCGAGCGACTGGTTAAGGAATTTGGTTACGATCAATAATCGTCACAGGGCAGTACAAAAGCTTTTTTAAAGGGAGGTGGATATGCGGTCTTATGGAAATCGTATCTCGGCAAAGGGTATTTTAATCGGGTTAATCATCGTTTTTTCGCTGATTAGCTTCAGCGGTTGCACCAGTTATGTCTGGTATCATCATGACCAGAAGGCGCCGTTGAACTTTCAGAATGACAAGTTGCAGTGTGAGGATGATTTGGCTAAGTTCAAGGCCGATGCGGGAAAGCCGCTGGATGAAGCTGCCGTTACAGGTCGAATGAATGACTGTATGAAAGGGCTTGGGTATGGCTGGGGACCGGCCACTGCGATCCCTGATGATTCCTTCGTTTATGAAGATAACAGATAGCACCATAAATGATCGTGCAGGCGCTATGTAGCTTGCGCGTTTCCCTGTCGCGGGCAGTATTTCCTTGACATGAAGGACTGGACCTTTTAATGTCCGGCCTTGAATAAGTTATATGTTATCAAGAGAAGTAGCCGACAGTGTTGACTTGCAGACTGCGGCAAAACCATTCAAGATAGACTCCGCGGGATTGCCCGTGAGAAAATTTACCAACAGGAGGTAGTAAATGAAGAAAAGATTTATTGTATTAGCAATGGCCGCGATACTGGCGGTGGGTACGCAGTTCGCGTTTGCGGCCGATAAGGCGGCAAAGAAACCGGCAGGAGAGCCGGGAGCCGTGGTGGTTGACACCGTTAAGGCGACGGCGAAAGTGACGGCCATCGACGCGGCCAAGCGGACGGTGACCCTCGAGATGGACGGCAAGTCCAAGACCATTACCTGCGGGCCCGAGGTCAGGAATTTCGACCAGATCAAAGTGGGAGACCTGCTTAAGGTCACCTTCGTGGAAGCCCTGGCGGTTTACCTCCAGAAGGCCGGAGCTCCGGCCGGCGGCGAAGAAGTCAGAACTGTGACCCTGGCGCCCAAAGGCTCCAAGCCGGGTGTGCTCGTGACGGATACCATCGTCCTCAAAGCCAAGATTGACGCTGTGGACGCCAAGAAAGGCACCGTGACGATTACCACTCCTGCCGGCGAGACCAAAACCATGAAGGTCGACAAGAAAGTCAAGGGGCTCAAAGCTCTGAAGAAGGGTGATGATATTGTAGTCCGGTACACCGAGGCCCTGGCAATAGTTGTTGAGGCCCCCAAGAAGTAAAGTATTTATATAAAAATCAGTGCCCCTTACCGCCCCCTTTGGCAAAGGGGGAGTAAGGGGTGATTTTCATGCTTCGTTGTGCCCATTTTGGGCAGGGATGTTAGTAGGGCAGTCATAACCGCGATGGTGGAATTTCAAGGAGGAATGTTATGAAAAAGGTATGGGGAATGGGATTGGTTGTCATGCTGGTCCTGGCAGTTGGTCTGGGAGTCGCCATGGCCCAGGGGAAGTCGCCCGTTGTTACGCAGACGGCGTTTGCCAAGATCGACACCAACGGCGACGGCATCATAACCGTGGCGGAATATGACGCCTACTGGAAGGGACGTTTCGCTGACATCGACGCCAATAAGGACGGCAAGATCATGGCCGCCGAATTCGAGGCCAGTACGAAGCAGCAGTTCAGCAGCATGGATGCCAACAAGGACAGCACCCTGGTGGCCCAGGAGTTTGTCGCCTACTATTGCGGCCCCGACGCCAAGGTCCCGAAAAAGGCGAAGGCGAAACCGATGAAGAAAATCGCTGCCAACAAGGACGGCAAAATCTCGAAGGATGAGTGCGTAGCCTTTTGGGTGGCCCGTTACAGTGATATGGATACCAACAAGGACGGGAAGCTGACCATGGATGAATTCCTGGCGGCGGCGAAGAAACAGTTTAAAGATATTGACAAAAACGGCGACGGCGTGATTGCCGTGCAGGAGTTTGACTACTACTACGCCGCGCAGGACGCCAAGTCCAAGAAGTAAAAAAGTAATAAAACATGTACCGGCTATGAGATCCTTCCTGGACGATGCCTAGCCGGTTCAGAAGCAGCCAAATTTCATTTCAGATATTTTCCGATCATGCCTGGGGGGAGGCACCTGCCTCCCTTCACACGCACCGAACCCATCCCTTGTGGAACCTGCGGCCAGCCCATGCTTGTGAGCACATCAAAACGCAGGGGCCGGTGGTTCTAGCGGCGCCCGGCCTGTGGCACGTGCAGAGTCTCGATACGGATCGTTCCGCCACTTATAGAAAGCACTGCATCGCAGGCCTTCCCCGGCAGGGTGAGGGCGAGTTCCTCCAGGCTGATCGTTCCGGCCTCCATCTGCGCCAGCAGATCTATGGGATCATGGTTGAAGGCCACGCGGCGGGAAGGCGGATCGTGGCGGTCCGACTCCATCGGCCGGTCATCCATCAGCTCTGCAGAATAGCCGAAGTAGCTGATGATGTCTGCGGTGATGCTTCCCAGCAGGGAATCACCCCCTTCCTCGAAGAGGGAGCCAATGAAATCCCGTTGGGTTTGGGTGAGATCTTCGGAGGGGTGGGCTTCCAGCCAGGTGGCGAAGCGCTCGAACATCTCTGCCGGCGACATTTCCAGGGCTTCCAGGATGATGCCGAACCAGGGCACGGCCTTGCCTTGGTTGTAGAGGACATCGCAGCCGTGAGCGATCCGCGCGGCCAGCGCCATGTCCTCCCCGCTGAAGGTCGGTGAGGCGATTACATGATAGGGGTTTGACGCCTCGTATTCCAGATTCAGCGCCGGTGCGGTTTCGGCCAGGCGGGTGCCCGGGAGGACGGCGAGGCGGAAGACGTCTATGTGATTGGGGACAAGGCTCATGGCGAAATCCAGGCTGGCGCGGAAGCCTTCCAGGGAGTCGCCGGGCAACCCGTAGATGAGGTCGAAGCCGTAGGTGACGTCAGCATTGTGAAGGAGGAGAATCTTGGCCTCGAAAGCTGCGGGATCAAAGCTGCGGCTGATGTTCCGGAGCACCTGGTCATGGGCGCTCTGCAGGCCGATCTGCAAGGAGCACCGGATGGCTGCGAAGAGTCCGGCCATTTCCCGGTCGATGAACTCGCTGCGAATCTCGAAGAAGAAGTGGATATCCGGGGCCTTCACCGCAATGAGGCGCAGCACCTTCTTCGCGTTGGCCTTGTGATAGTTGAAGGTGGGGTCCAGTACGAAGACCTCGCTGATTCCGCTGGCGGCGAAGAGATCCAACTCGGCTTCCACCCGGTCCATGGGAACCCTGCGGATGCCCGCTGTGCCGCGGGATTCAAAACAGAAATCGCAGGTGAAAGGGCAGCCCCGGGACAATTCCCAGAGTGCGCCGCCGTAGTCGGCCAGCCTTAGCGTGCCATCAAGGAACGGGGAGGGCAGGGTGGCGAGATCCTTCACGGGGATCGGTTTTGCGGAGGCGGCGATCTCTTGGGGTGTCGCTCCCTTGAGGAGGCGGCCCAAGCTCTCGACGATGAGCTCCTCCCCTTCACCCATCAGGACGAAATCCATCGCGGGATCGCCCAGGACGCTCACTTGATCCGCCGTGGCTTCGGCCCCTCCTACGAAGGTGACGAGGCCCGGTCGCCGTTGTTTCAGGAGCGAGGCAATCTCCAGGGTCAGGTCGCGGTTCCAGACATACATCGAAAACCCGACATGGTCCGGATCCGATGCGAGGATTCGATCCGCGCACTCGCCCGCCGTTTGATCCATAAAGAGATTCAGGATGCGGGTATGGATCTCATCCCCGAAAGCCCTCCTAAGCACCGCCGCGAGCATGGCGGGGCCCAGGGGCATGGCCCGGGGTGATGGTTTGATGTGAATGGCCGCCAGGACCAGTTTCATGGTTCCGCCTTCTTGGAGTAATCCCAACAATCATGCACAATGAGGGTCCATCTGTAAGTTGACGCCACCCATAAGCACCGTCACCTGGCCAAGATCCGGCAGGTCCTTGGCGATCCGGAATGGTTGGAAAAGTTACATTTTGCATCCCGTTATAGTCAAAACCTCAGAAAAGTCCAATGGATTGTTTTTGACAACGGTTTGCAAACCAGGTTTTTTATTATCTGAAATAACGATATACAAAATGGATCAGAGATTATATAAGCGCTCCAAGGTAGGAAGCGGGAAATTATCATCAACCAGGCGCAGCTACCATGCGCCGGTTTAACAAGCAGATTATTTTTATCTAGTATTCATTTTGCCATTATGGGACTACTCAATCTACTGATTTCCGATCCGACAACTTTTATTCTGATTGCCATACCACTACTCTACTCTATCATCCTTCATGAACTTGCACATGGGTGGGTTGCATCCAAAATGGGTGATCCAACAGCGAAAATGATGGGCAGATTGACTCTGAATCCCCTGAAGCATCTTGATCCGATCGGTACGCTGATGCTTTTTCTTGCCGGTTTTGGATGGGCCAGGCCTGTTCCGGTTGATCTTGGCAACATCCGCAATTATCGGCAAGGACTGATACTGGTTTCCTCAGCGGGTATTATTGCCAACATAGCGATCGCTTTTATAGCAATACTCTTGTCCCAGATATTACAACCTATGCCGTCCAGCGTCACCGCCAAAGCCCTTTATTACACTGCTCAGATCAACATTATCTTGGCCGCCTTCAACCTGATCCCCATACCGCCACTCGATGGATCGAAAATCCTCATGGGCTTTGTTTCAGAAAGGATGCAATACGCCCTGTCCAAACTTGAACCCTATGGATTTTTCATTATCATCGGATTATTGTTCTTTGGCGCATTAGACCCGGTAATTCGAGTATTCCGCTCTATCATAACGTTCCTGATAGGTATGATGCTGCCTTGAAATATACGTCTGAAAGGCCATTGCTATTCTTTGGCATGATGTGATAATAACCGCTAATCGTATCATAACGTGAATTGATTAGGCGATGAAATCAAATCAATATGTATGGCAGCAGCCTGATTGGCCCCAATTGACGTGGAACGCGGAGGCGCTCCTCTCTTCTCTGGGTGTATGCCGCCAATTGCAGGGAGGACTTCTCCATGCCGTCAGTTCTATTGGTTTTGATTTGGAGAATCAAGTTCAAGCGGCATTTTTTACAGAAGAAATCCTGAAAACCTCGGCAATTGAAGGAGAATCCCTGGATGTACGCTCTGTACGTTCATCCGTTGCCCGCAAACTGGGCCTTCCCGCTGCCGGTCTTCCCGTCGATCGGCGTATAGACGACCTGATGGCAATACTTTTCGACGCCACCCGGAATCATGCAGAACCGCTGACGCCTACGCGCCTGTGGGGATGGCAGGCCTCCCTTTTCCCAACGGGCTATTCCGGTCTTCACAAGATACAAGTTGGTTCATGGCGCAAAAGCGCGGAGGCGCTGCAGGTGGTATCCGGGCCGCTCGGCAAGGAAATAATCCACTACGAAGCGCCGCCCGCAGACAGAATAGACTTGGAAATGAACCGCTTCCTTCTCTGGTGGAAAGACAGCCAAGGCGCCTTGGAGGGTATCGTCAGAGCGGCCATTGCCCATTTCTTGTTTGTAGCCATCCATCCCTTTGATGACGGCAACGGCAGAATCGCCCGTGCCTTGACGGATATGGCGTTGGCGCAGGACGACGGGCAGCGAATCCGCTATTACAGCTTATCGGCGCAGATCATGGTCGATCGGGACGATTATTATCGAATTCTGGAAAAAACATCAAAAAGGAGCGGTAATGTCACCGAATGGCTGCTCTGGTTCCTGGACTGTTTCAAAAGGGCCGTTGAGCACTCAGCGACGGTTCTTGGCGAAGTAGCTGCGAAGGTGCGGTTTTGGCAACAACATCTCCAAACGCCGCTGACGGAGCGGCAACTCAAGGTGATTAACCGTGTTCTAGATGAACCGGGTGGATTTGAAGGGAACCTGACGACCCGGAAATATGCCTCAATCGCAAAGGTCAGCCCGGCTACCGCATACAGGGAACTGGATCAACTCCATCAACTGGGGGTGTTGAAACGGATCGGAAAGGGAAGGTCCGTCAGTTATGAACTCATTTATTCGTAATGCTGGCGTAAGCAGTATTTCCGACCCCTTGCCATCTCCGTCTATTTAGCAACCTCGGGGTTTCCTTTCCGACCGGCCGCCGCCAGCGTGCGGATGGCCGCCGCAATGTCGCTGCTCAAACCACCCAGCATCCTGCTATGGGCGGCGATCAGGGCGGCGTAGGAATTTTCCCGGACTGGTTCGGCCAATGTCGTGCTACCCCCTTGTGATTGTCCGTCTGCTGTTGACCGTACCGACCAGATGGCGCTCAGCTTGGCCGTCTCTCCCGGGACGGATTCAAAACGCATTACATCGATGACGACACGGTAGGATGGAGATACGGATACGGACTGGGGAAATACGGAGACATAAGGCGAGCCCAGGAGCAGGGAAAGATTCTCGGCTACGACGCGGGCGATGTCGCTTTTCAGAGGTGAGGCCCAGCGGTTGAATTCGTCGATGGAAACCTGATTGGGGGCAGGGCTCAGCACAAGTTGGGGGCGATCGACGGCTGCCGGTAAGGACACGGGACCTACGGTGATTGTGAGGATTAACGTCTCTGTCACCGGTTTTGCAGTGGGGCTGAGCGTGTATAATCGCGTTGATGTGGATGCGCATCCGACCGTAAGCACGGCCAGGGCGCACAGGATCATAACGACTGTGAACTTTTTCATCATGGTTTCTCCTGCGTTTTACCGCGAATAAATGCTTCCGGGTGGCTGTCCATGTATTCAACAAATACCTTCAAGGCGCGGGCGGCGCTGGATATCTCTTGCAAAGCCTCCCGCAGTTCTTGATTTGCCGGCGCATCCGGCCCGACCAACGTCTTGTCGGCATTGACCAGCGCGCGCTCTGCCGCGGCAACCGCCCGTTTCAAGTTTTCCAGCGTCGTTTTCGCTTCCGGTACTATCTCCGTATCGATACGTCCCAGGATCTTCTTAGCGTCTTTTAGCGTTTCATCAAGGGTGGCAATTGCCTTCTTCGCGTCTTTGCCGATATCGTCAAAGGGGATTTTCTCAATTTTATCAAGTATGTTGGTGACCTTTAGCTGAAATTCCGCCAGGCCGCTCGGCATTACCGGCAGTTGCGGGGGGTCACTTCCCCAGTCGACCTCGACCTTGGGAGCGCGGGGGAAGTAATCGAAGGCGATATAAAGTTGCCCCGTGACCAGATTGCCGAGGCGTAGTTGCGCCCGCAACCCCTGATCGATCAGATGCTGCATATTGCCGTGACGCTCCTGAAGCGTGGTCGGCCGGCTCCTGTTCAGCTTGAGAAGTTGGCGATTGTCAGCTCGTGAGAGGAAGAGATCCCGATAATATACGATCAGCACTCGGGGTTTGAGTGTACGAGCGACCGGATCGTAATGAAAACCGACTTGCTTTACTTCGCCAATATCGAGGCCAAGGTAAGTAACGGGAGCGCCGACGGATAGCCCCCTTAATGATTCATGGAATATGAGCACATAAGGATCAGCCTCCATGTCTTGATTTGTCGTCGCCATTTCCCGGTTGTCAAAGAGGAGGAAGACGGTGTTTTCTGCTGCCTGTTCCGCAGTCTGGGAGAAAGGGGGTGTCTCGAAGGCAATGCCGCCGGCGAGTAGTGCCGCCAATGATTGGGTATGGACGGTAAACCCGTTTGCCCCCATTGAGATGTCGATGCCGCTCGCCTGCCAGAACCTGGTGCCTTTGTTTACATGTTTGTCGTAGGGCGCATTCACGAAGACCTTGATATCGACCGATTTGCCGTCTTTAGCCAGATCATAGCCGACGACCTGGCCGACATTCAGGCGTCGGTAATAAACAGGGGAGCCGAAACCCAGGGAGCCGAGGTTATCCGCCTTCATTAAGAACTGCCGTCCCGGCTCCGTGCTCATGATGATCGGGGGCGTATCGAGACCTTTAAATTCCCTTTGTTTTTCCGTTGATTTTCCAGCTTCCAGTCCGATATAATTTCCCGATAGCAAGGTGCTCATGCCGGAAACACCGCTCAAGGTGATGCGCGGTTGCATGACCCAGAACTTGGTGTCTTTGACCATGAGATTCCTTGCATTTTTGGCGATCTTTGCCGTCACGACGACCTGGGAATAGTCATCCGAGAGGCTTACCTTCGTAACTTGGCCGATGTTGACGTCCTTGTACTTGACGAACGTCTTGCCGGCCTCGATGCCCTCGGCTACTTTGAAGATGATCGTAATTGTCGGTCCTTCATTCAGAAACCGTTGCACCGCGATGCCGATGCCGACCAGGGCGGCGATGATGGGAATGATCCAGATCACCGAGAATCTTGCCCGCTTGTGGGGTACGGTTGTCGCCTGGGGGATGTTCGAGATGTCGTTGTTTTCACTCATTTCGGTTCTCCATGCTATTAGCGGAATCCCAGATCAGCCGGGGGTCAAAGGATTGGGCGGCGAATAAGGTCAAGACTACTACGGCCGCAAAAAAAACGATGCCGGTTTGGGGCTGGGCGGCCATAAGCGGCTTCATCTGTACCAGGGCGACTGTAAAAGAAATGACAAAGACGTCGAGCATGGACCAACGGCCGATGAACTCGACGATGCGATAGAGTTGCACCCGTTCGCGGTTGCTTTTCAGCGAACGTCGCTGCACCGTAACCAGTAAATAGGCAAGAGCGAATAGTTTCGACATGGGAATCATCACGCTGGCAATCAGGACAATGAGCGCCAAGGGCCATGATCCTGTCGCGTAAAGCATGACAACGCCGTCGAGGATCGTATCATCTTCGGCGCCTGTCAAGGTTATAGATGTCATGACGGGTAAGATATTGGCCGGTATGTAACAGATTGCCGCCGCGATGATGAAGGCCCAGGTGCGCTGAATTGCCTCATGGCGGCGGAATGAGAGTTCGTTGCCACAGCGGAGACAATAGCTCGTTTCATGCGTTGTCATAAGCTTTGACAAGAGTCCGCAGTGCTTGCACAAGGCAAGCCCTGACGGCATGGCCATCGGTTCCCGTGCGGTCATTTCTTTGCCTCTTGGTAATCAATGGTTTGTGTGGAATTTGCGAGCAACCGTGCACCGTCGTCGGTCCATTGTACGTGCGTCCAGATCTCCTCGGGGTCGAAATTAATCGCCATCGCCGCAAGGAGAGCAATGAGCGTCCCGGCGGCAAACATTCCCAAGCCGATGACGACGGTCGCGAGATCGGCGATCTTGATCAGGGCGACAAGAATACCGAGCATCATTACCTCGGCCATCGCCCACTCCTGCGCCAGCTTCGTCCAGTGAAGCAGCTCGCCAACCCAGCTTGGCACCGAGGGATACCTGCGGGCTGCGACTAGCACCACCATTGTGACCATGATATATCCGGCCGGGGCAACTACGGCGCACAACCCGACAAGGGCTGCCGTAAGCTGATTACCCTCCTGCCACATCGCCCAAGCGCCGCCGATAATCGTCGTATCAACCTCGCGTCCTGCCGCTGAAATGCCCATCAGGGGAAAGGCATTGGCAATAACAAAAACAATCGCCGCACCAATTGCCAAGGCCAGGGTCCGTTCGTTGCCCCCCGGCTTATTTATTGCCAGCACCTTGCCGCACCGGCAACAAAGCGCCTTCCCCCGCGATGGCAGCAAGGGGATATGTTGCAGCAGATCGCAATCGGGACAGGCGACGGGATTATCGGGCATCAGTAAAGGCTCTGTACATAATGGTCTCGTTTAGATGGAATTATGGGTAATAATTCCTGTTTATCCTTAAACGTTTCATAAGCGTACATCTTTTGCGTAGTGTTCTATCATACTCAATGATCATAATCTACAATGAAAATAGGGACTCGATACACTTTCTTATACTACACATTTTCCATTGACAAAAACCAAATATTTACACACAACGGAAGGGCTTCAAATATAAATTTTATGCGGGGGGCAACAAAAAGGAGAATCATGAGAGAACCGAATTATCGAGACATCACACACACCACACTGACCGTTTTGTTGATTGCCATTCTCATCATCGCCGTTTTCGGAATACTCCAACCCTTCATCCCCGCGTTGATATGGGCGACCACGATCGTTGTAACGACCTGGCCGGTCTTGCTACTCGTTCAGGCGCGGTTGTGGGGGAAACGGGGCCTCGCGGCCCTGGTGATGACCGTGGGCCTTCTCCTTGTTTTGGTAATACCATTCTGGATCGCCTTGTCGACCATTGTGGACAATGCTCACCGGATCGACGACTTGGCAGCATCTCTACGCACAAGTACCGTACCATCACCTCCTGCCTGGGTACAGAATTTACCAATGATGGGTCCCAAGCTTTCAGCGGCATGGCAGGAGGTTGCGACTGCCGGTCCCGAGGGGATAATCTTGCAGATCAAGCCATACTCCGGAAAGGTGGCCAAATGGTTTGTTGATCAGGCCGGCAACCTGGGTAAAATATTCATTCAGTTTCTCCTGACCGTGATCATCTCCGCGATCCTGTACACTACGGGAGATACTGCCGCCGCCGGTATCCGCCGCTTCGCGAGACGCCTGGGCGGTCGGCGCAGTGAAGAGGTCACCATCCTCGCTGGAAAGGCGATCCGGGGTGTTGCCCTCGGTGTAGTTGTTACAGCCCTGGCGCAGTCCCTCCTGGGGGGCATCGGTCTTGCGGTGACCGGCGTACCGTCGGCAGCGGTCCTTACGGCCGTCATGTTCATGCTTTGTGTGGCCCAGCTTGGGCCGGGGTTGGTGCTGATTCCCGCTATCATCTGGCTTTTCTGGGGCAGCCACAATATGGCTGGATCAGTTCTGCTCGTGTGGAGTCTCGTCGTCGGAACCCTTGATAATGTGCTCCGCCCCGTGCTCATCAGGAAAGGGGCGGACCTGCCGCTCCTCCTCGTCTTTGCCGGTGTTATCGGAGGCCTTATCGCCTTCGGTATCGTAGGTATATTTATTGGTCCGGTGGTGCTGGCTGTCGCTTTTACCCTGCTTAAAGCCTGGGTCGAAGATGAAGACGGTGATGTGCCGGAAGAAACATGAATGGAGTATTAACTCCCATGGCCGGGTATCACATTATGGGCTGAAAGGAGGCCACATTTTTGTGAAGGAGAGAAAGAAATCCATAATTTAGAGAGGCCGTTCTTTGTTGACTTTTTTTTGACAGGCCGGAGAAAATGATATAGTATTCCGCAAATTTAATTTTGGGGGTAAGTTATGAAAACGGCAAGCCGTCGCCATGCTATTATTTCTTTATTTTGTATCGTTCTTGCTGTCGGCCTCATGACGGGATGCGGGAAGGATCAGAAGGGGGGCGCCCAGCGACCGCCAGCCGAGGTGACTGCCGTCACGATCACGCCCAAGGACACGCCCGTGGTTTTTGAATGGGTCGGTCAGACGGAGAGTTCCCACTTGGTGGAGATTCGTTCCCGAGTCGAGGGTTTCCTCGATAAGCGGGTTTACGAAGAAGGATCGTTCGTCAAGGCCGGTCAGGTCTTGTTCCGGATCGACCCCCGTAATTTCCAGGCTGCTCTCCAGCAGGCGAATGGTGAGTTGGCCCAGCAACAGGCCCGATGGACAACGGCCAAGGCCAATCTGGCCAGGATAAAGCCCCTGGCGGATCAGAACGCCGTCAGCAAAAAGGACCTCGACGACGCCACAGGCAACGAACAGCAGGCCGCCGCCTCGGTTCTTTCCGCTCAGGGAAATGTCAGAATAGCGGAGTTGAATCTCAGCTATACCGTTATAACCTCTCCCGTGACGGGCCTCTCCAGTCAGGCCAAAAAGCAGGATGGGACCTACATTTCCGCAACGGACAGCCTCCTTACCTATGTGGCCAAGATGAATCCCATGTGGGTTACCTTCAGCGTCTCCGAGAATGAATACCTAGTCTCCAGGGAGGCCGTCAAAAAAGGAACTCTCATTATGCCGGGGGGGGAAAAGTTTGTTGTGGAACTGGTCCTGGCCGACGGCTCTATTTATCCACTTCAGGGGCACCTGATCTTTGCTGATCCCTCTTTCAGCAAGGAAACGGGGACGTTTCTCCTCAAGGCCACCATGAATAATCCCCAGGGACTCCTGAAACCGGGTCAGTTTGTCCGGGTTCGCCTCAAGGGCGCCATTCGTCCCAATGCCATCGTCGCCCCCCGACGGGCGGTCTTCGAAGGGGCCAAAGGTCATTTTGTCTGGTGCGTCGATAAGGAAGGGAAGGCAGAGGTCCGCAATGTTACCGTGGGCGACTGGATCGGCGACGACGTCTTTATTGAAAGCGGTCTGGCTGCCAAAGACCGGGTGATGGTTGATGGCGTCATGATGCTAGCGGTGGGAATGCCGGTAAAGATTGTGGATAAAAAGGCGGCCGGAGCCGCAGGTGGCGGCCAGCCGTCAGCTCCGGGAGACAAGCAAACGCAGGCGGCCCCGCCGTCTCCACCTGCTACGAAAACCAGCCCACCGGCAAAGAAGTAAGGGGAGGCCGCCATGATTTCGAGATTTTTCATCGATCGGCCCATCTTTGCTGCTGTCATTTCCATCGTGATTGTCATTGCCGGCGGGGTGGCATTGTTCAACCTTCCTATTGCCCAGTATCCGGAAATCACCCCTCCCCAGATCCAGATCTCGGCCACCTATCCCGGGGCCAGCGCCGATGTCATCGCCCAGAATGTCGCCGCCCCGATTGAATTGCAGGTCAATGGCGCCGACAATATGATCTACATGAACTCCACCTCCACGGGCGCGGGGATGATGACCCTGTCGGTGTTCTTCGATATCGGTACGAATCCGGAGATGGCCCAGGTCGATGTCCAGAACCGGGTTAACCTCGCCATGCCCCAGTTGCCCCAATCGGTACAGCAACAGGGGGTATCGGTGCAGAAAAAATCGAGTTCCTTTCTGATGATCATCGGCCTCTATTCCCCCGATGGCCGCTATGACGAGACCTACGTGGCCAATTACGCCAATCTTTATGTTCTCGACGCCCTCAAACGCATCGAAGGGGCCAATCAGACGGCCGTCCTGGGAGTTCCCGACTACGCCATGCGCATCTGGCTGAAACCGGACCGGATGGCCCAGCTTGGCATTACGGCTTCGGATGTCTCCAACGCCATTCAGCAGCAGAATCAGCAGTTCGCCGTCGGCAAAATCGGCCAGTCACCCACGGACGGCCGGGTGGAACAGACCTTCTCCGTGACCACCAAGGGTCGTCTGACGACCCCTCAGGAATTCGAGAACATTATCCTCCGGGCAACCAAGGATGGCTCCGCTGTAGTCCGCCTGAAAGACGTCGGACGGGCGCAGTTGGGATCCAAGGACTACTCCATCCGCACCCGGATGAACGGCAAGACGGCGACCCTGCTGGCGGTATATCAGCAACCGGGGGCTAACGCTGTTCAGGTCTCGGACCAGGTGAATAAAACCCTGGAGCAGATGAAAAAGAATTTCCCCGACGGGATCGACTACAAGATCGCTATGGACTCCACCAAGTTCGTCCGGGCGTCGATCAAGGACGTCATCATTACCTTCTTTGAGGCCTGCCTCCTCGTTATCCTGGTTGTTTACATCTTTCTCCAGAGCGCCCGGGCCACTATTATTCCCATCCTCGCCGTCCCCATCTCCATCATCGGAACCGCCACGGGGATGATCCTTCTGGGCTTTTCTGTAAACATGCTGACGTTATTCGGAATGGTCCTTGCCATCGGGATTGTCGTGGACGATGCCATAGTCGTCATCGAGAACGTGGAGCGGAATATGGAGGAGTTTCACCTGTCCCCTAATGAAGCGGCAAAAAAGGCCATGGACGAGGTGACAGGTCCTGTTATCGCTATTATGCTCGTTCTGTGCGCCGTTTTCATTCCTGTTGCCTTTCTGGGCGGCATGACGGGACAGCTCTACAAGCAATTTGCCGTGACCATCGCCATTTCCGTCGTTTTTTCCGGGATTGTCGCCCTGACCCTGTCCCCGGCCCTGGCAGCCCTCCTTCTCCAGCACAAGGTAGGAGAAAAGAAGGGCTTCTTCAAGTGGTTTGAGGCCTTCTTCCTGAAGGTGACCCACGGTTACACCGCTGGGGTTGCCAAAATGCTTAAACATACGAAGATTGCCATGATTGTCTTTATCATCATGTTGAGCCTGACGGGCTTTATGTTTTACATTACCCCCACCAGTTTTGTGCCCGTGGAAGACCAGGGATATCTCTTCGGGGTAAGTTTTCTTCCCGATACGGCGTCTCTGGACCGGACTGAGGATGTCGGGGCCAGGGCGGCCAAGTTTTTCATGAACCACCCGGCGGTTCAAGACGTCAGCGAGTTTGCCGGCTTCAGTCTCGTGGATAACGCCCAGAAATCGAACGCCGGCATTCTGTTCATATCCCTCAAGGATTTCGAGGAAAGGAAAAAGGAGGAACTCCAGGCCCCGGCGATCATTAATGCGGCCTTCAAGAATTTTTCCCAGATCAAGGAAGGCGTGGTCATGCCTGTGAATCCACCTTCCATTCCCGGCTTGGGCAACATGGGGGGATTCCAGTTTTGGATACTTAACCGCGGTGAAGGGGATGCGATAAAACTTCAGGAAGTTACAAATAAATTTATTGCCCATTGCAAAAAACAACCGGAATTGCATGGGGTTAACTCTACCATAAACGCTTACTCCCAGCAGTTGAGAGTAGATGTGGACCGGGAGAAGTCCGAGACCCTGGGGGTACCCGTCCAGAATGTCTATGAGACCCTCCAGATCCTCTTCGGGTCTTCCTATGTCAGTCAGTTCAACAAGTTCAGCCGCCTCTGGCAGGTCATCCTCCAGGCGGAACCCCAGTACCGCTCCCGCCCTCAGGATTTGACGAAGGCATATGTGCGCTCCACCGACGGCCGCATGTTACCCCTCCAGTCTGTTGTTACCACGAAATATGAATCGGGCCCCGATATCGTTAACCGTTTCAATAATTTTCCGGCGGCAAACATCATCGGCGGCGCCGCCCCCGGTTTCAGTTCCGGTCAGGCCATTGACGCCATGGAAAGGGCGGCCAAAGAGGTACTGCCGGAGGATTTCAGCTATAGCTGGAGTGGCGAGGCCTTCTATCAGAAGAAGGCCGGCGGCACTTCCGGTCTGGTTTTTGTGTTTGGTCTGATCATGGTATTCCTGATCCTGGCGGCCCAGTATGAGAAGTGGTCTTTACCATTCGGCGTCCTGATGGCCGTGCCATTCGCCCTCTTCGGGGCGTTGTTGTCGATTCTCATGCGGGGAATAGAAAATGACGTCTATTTCCAGATCGGGCTCTTGACCCTGATCGCCCTGGCGGCCAAGAACGGCATTCTGATTACGGAGTTTGCCGTCATGAAGCGGGATGAAGGGATGTCCGTTTACGACGCCGCCCTTGAGGCGGCAAGGCTCCGGCTCCGGCCCATCGTCATGACCTCCATCGCCTTTATTCTGGGCTGCGTACCCCTGGCCATCGCCTCCGGCGCCTCGGCCAACAGTCGTCACTCCATCGGCACCGGCGTCGTTGGCGGTATGCTGGGGGCGACGGTGATCGCCATTTTCTTTATTCCCATGTTCTACCAGTTTTTTGAAAACCTGGGCGCCCGTTCCGATAAGAAGAAGGAAGGCGGACGGCCAAGCGCAAAGGCGGGTGGAGAACCGGCGCATGAATCTTCGCCGGGAAAGGAGGGCAACTGAGATGAAGATTTCAGGTCTGCTAAAAGGGCCACAAATCGCAAGTCGCAAATTTCAAGTCCTGAGGATCAAAAGTATTTTTGTCCTCTTCGCTCTTCCCTTGCTTTTGGGGGGCTGTATGCTCGGCAAGGATTACAAGCGTCCGACCGTGGATACGCCCCAGAACTGGCGATTCGAGGAGAAAGACGCCAAGGCCCTGGCCAACACCGCCTGGTGGGGGCAATTCCAGGACCCGGCCCTTAATGAATTGATCCAGACGGCCCTGAAGGAAAACAAGGATATCCGTATCGCTACGGCCCGGGTGGAAGAATATATGGGAAAGCTCGGCGTTACGAGGTCTGATCTCTTTCCCCAGGTGGGATTGGGGCCAGTAAATGCAGGGCGGCAGCGCTTGACGGAAGTTGGCCCCACAGGCTGGTCACCGGGTTTGTCGCCCACTTCCTACACCTATCAGGCCAGTCTCAACGCTAGCTGGGAACTCGACATCTGGGGCAAGCTCAGACGGGCGACGGAAGGAGCCCGCGCCGATCTCTTGAGCACCGACGAGGCCCGCCGGGCCGTGATCATGACCCTGGTGGCCTCCGTAGCTAACGGTTATATCAACCTCCTCAATTATGACCAGCAACTGGTGATCGCCAAGGAAACTCTCAATAGCCGCAAGGATTCCCTGGATATTTTCGAAAAACGTTATGCGGGAGGCGTCATTTCGGAACTTGAACTGAACCAGTCCCGGTCGGAATATGAAGACGCCCGGGCGGTTATCCCCCAGTTGGAAAAGAATATCGCCCAGCAGGAAAATGCCCTCAATCTGCTCCTCGGCCGCAATCCCGGTCCCATCACCCGGGGCAGGACCCTTGACGAGCTGGTCCTGCCGACGGTGCCGGAGGGGCTTCCTTCGGATCTCCTCGATCGCCGCCCCGATATCCGTCAGGCGGAGCAGGATCTGGTAGCCGCCAACGCCCGGATTGCCGTGGCGAAGGCCCTGTACTTTCCCTCCATTTCCCTGACGGGGCTCTTCGGTTTCGCCAGCGCCGATCTCAGCGACCTCCTAACGGGACCGGCCAAGACATGGAGCTATGCCGCCTCTCTCACCGCCCCCATCTTCACCGCCGGCAAAATCAGGGGCCAGGTGAAGCAGGCTGAGGCAATCCAGCAGCAGGCCCTGGTTAAATACCTGCAAACGGTGCAGACGGCGTTTCGGGAAGTGGACGACTCCCTGGTGGATCAGCGGAAAACCCGGGAACGCCTTGCCGTCCAGGGTGCTCAGGTGAAAGCCCTCAAGAACACCCGGCGCCTGGCCGGTCTCAGGTATGATAATGGTTACAGCAGCTACCTGGAGGTGCTGGATGCGGAGCGCAGCCTCTTCAACGGCCAGCTATCCCAGGTCCAGACCAAGGGAGGCCTGTTCCAATCCCTGGTTAATGTCTATAAGACCATGGGAGGAGGATGGATCACCGAGGCGGACAAGATGGCCAGTGGCTACACCACGACAAAAGAACTCAACCCATCCCCACCCCCGCCTCCCCCTTGAAGGGGAGGAAGATGAAACGAGAAGGAGATACAAATGGCTGCCAGCGACCTGAAGACATTTTTTCAGAGTAACCCTTTAATGGCCCTGTTTTCCGACGAGGAACTTGATGAGTGTGTAGAAGCGTCCGAAAGCGTTGAGTTTGCGTCTGGTGTTGACGTAGAGAAAAGAGGGGAGACACACAATTACAGCTGGATTGTCTACGATGGCGAGGTGGGCGTATCCATCCCCGGCGAGGGCGTGACGGAAGAGTTATTGACCCATTTGGAGAAGGGGCGGATCTTTGGTGATATGTCCGTTTTTACGGGGAATCTGGTGGCTTTCGATTATAAGACGACCAAGCCCAGTACCCTGATCCGTATTCCCCGGCCGGTTCTTATGGCTGCGGTCAAGAAAAACCCTGCGGCGGCGCTGCTATTCACCAAAAATTTGATGGAGATTGTCTTTAAAATGGGCCTTTATCAGAAGGAGCAGGAGGTTCGCGCGGCGGCCATGCTGGCCAGCCCGGATCCCTACGATCTTTATTTTACCTCCGCCTCGGAGCCGATGAAGATCTCCGTCATCAACTGCGGGAGTTCCTCTCTGAAATACACCATCTTCGATACGACGCAACGAGACCCGCTCATTGAGGGGACCATCGAGCGGATCGGTTCCGCCGACGCCCATCACAAGGTTGTCACCCCTAAGTCAAAAAAATCGGTATCCCTGGGGGCGGTTCCCAACATGGAGAAGGCCTTCGAGTTCATGGTGGCAGCCATTGCCGATCCGGCAGTCGGCGCCGTCCGGGATGTCCGGGAATTCAAGGCCGTCGGTCACCGGGTAACCCACGGCGGCGGACTCTTCAATGGTCCCGTAGTCATCGACGACCAGGTCCTGGAACAGATCAGATCAGTATCCGATCTTGCCCCCCTACATAACCCCTATAACATCGAGGGAATCGAGCTCTTCCGGAAACTTCTTCCCGGGGCGAAACAGGTCGCCGTCTTCGACAACACCTTTCATCAGACCATCCCGGTGGCAGCGGCGACTTATGCCCTGCCCCGGCAGCTCTGCACGGAGGAAAAAATCCGCCGGTATGGATTCCACGGGACAAATCACGAATACGTTGCCCTGAATGCCGCCACTTTTCTCAAAAAACCCCTGAGTGAACTCAAGATGATCACCTGCCACCTGGGCAGCGGCGCCTCGGTCTGCGCCATCGATCATGGTCGGAGCATCGACACCAGCATGGGGATGACCCCCCTGGAGGGCCTCGTCATGGGGACGCGTCCCGGGGATGTGGATCCGGGGGTTATCTTCCATCTTCTCCGGAAGGGCAGGAACGCCGCCGATCTGGAAAACATCTTCAATAAAGAAAGTGGTCTCAAGGGAATCAGCGGCCTGACCAACGATATGCGGGAACTACTCGCAGCGGCGGAAAGTGGCGACGCCCATGCCCTGGAAGCGATCAGCGTCTTCTGTTACCGGATCAAGAAGTACATCGGCGCCTATACTGTAGCCCTGGGCGGCCTGGACGTGGTAGTGTTTACCGGCGGCATCGGGGAAAACTCCCCGGAGATCCGGGCCAGGATCTTTCAGGGATTCGAGGCCTTTGGCATGACCATTGATCATAAGGTAAACCGCGAGGCCCGGCCGGAGCGGGGACAGGTCGTCGACATCGCGGAACCAAACGCCAAGCTCCGGGTGTTGGTGATTCCCGCTGACGAGGAGCGAATGATTGCCCGGAACACGCTCCACACTGTTGGCCTGGTCCGTTCCGAGGCTGATATCAAGGTTTTCAAGACCACTCCTATCCCCCTGAGCATCTCGGCCCACCATATCCACCTGACCCAGGAGAATTTCGAACTCCTCTTTGGCAAGGGGAAAACGATGACGCCGAAGTCGCCTCTCAGTCAGCCGGGGCAGTTTGCCGCCGATGAAACGGTCAATCTTGTCGGCCCCAAGGGAAACCTGGAGAAGGTCCGGATTCTCGGCCCGGCGAGAAAATACAGCCAGTTGGAAATTTCCCGGACGGAACAGTTCAAGCTCGGCATCGATCCCCCGATCCGGGATTCCGGTGATATCGAGGGAACACCGGGTATTACGGTGGTGGGCCCCCAGGGAAAGATTGATTTGGAAAAAGGGGTAATCTGCGCCAAGCGCCACATCCACATGTCCACCGATGATGCCCTCAAGTTCGGCCTCCGGGATAAGGACGTTGTCCGGGTCCGAAAGGAAGGAGGGCGGGGGCTCATCTTCGGCGATGTCTTGATCCGAGTGGACCAGAACTTCCGCCTCGACATGCACCTTGATACGGATGAAGGCAATGCCGCCGAAATCAAGGCGGGAGACACGGGATATATTGAATCCATAGAACATCGTCGATTTGTCTAATAAAAGGAGGGGATCCATCATGGCCAAGACACCAGCGCCAGTTAAAGGCAAGACATCAGTGCCGGTTAAAGGAAAGGCATCCAAGATTAAAGCCGCCGTGTCGTCAGTTCTCGATCCGGAAATAAAAAAGACCACAGAGGCTGCGTCTTCTGAACCCGTAAAAGCTGTGAAGCCGGTAAAAAAAGAAAAAGCTGCGGCTCCCGAACAGGCCGTAGCCGCCGGTAAAACTTCAGGAGCAGCGAAACCGCCCTCAAAAACCGTAAAGCAGGAGGTGCCGGAAAAAACCGCTGCGGCTCCCAAGGCAGCTGGGGCGGACAAGAAAGAGGAAGAGGTGAAGAAACCTTTCGCCGGTCTCGATCCGTCCTCTTTCCTCAAGGGATTGGAGAATATGTGGAAGGACAACGTCCTTTTAAAAGACCTCTGGAAGTCGGGAATGGTCATGTTCCAGGGGGCCGTAAAAACGCCGGGGCAGTCTGCATCATGGGAAAAATATTTTGCCCCTTCTGATCCGTCCACTTTTTTCAAGGGATTTGGAGACGCATGGAAGGGCAACGCTGCTGCGAAAGACCTCTGGGAATATGGCGTGGATATGATCCAACGGCAAATACTTTTCTGGGATGTCATGCGTCAGCGGGGCGATAACTTTCTGGAGCATATCAAGGCAGGAAAGCCGCCGGTATTAGAGTTCAAGTATGAAACGATCCTCGACGGCCGGACCATGGATAATCCAGTCAATTACGCCCTCCTCAGGATCATTCCCGAAGAAGGCATGACAATTGATCCCAAGAAGCGTCCCTTCGTCATCGTTGATCCCCGGGCGGGGCACGGGCCGGGAATCGGTGGTTCCAAACAGGAATCCCAGGTGGGCGTCTCCTTAAAAGCTGGTCACCCAACCTATTTTGTCATGTTCTTTCCCAAGCCGGAACCGGGGCAAACCCTGAACGATGTCGGCCATGCCGAGGCCCTGTTTCTCCGGGAAGTCATCCGCCGGCATCCGGAGGCGGAGAAACCCTGCGTCATGGGAAACTGCCAGGCTGGATGGGCCGTCGCCGCCCTCGCCGCCGTTGAGCCGGACATTATGGGAACCATTATCTTAAATGGCGCCCCCATGTCCTACTGGGCGGGATACAAGAACAAAAACCCCATGCGCTACTCAGGCGGCCTTCTGGGCGGTAAGTGGCTCACCACGATGACCTGTGATCTGGGCAACGGCATATTCGACGGTTCCTATCTCGTTCAGAATTTCGAGAATCTCAATCCGGCCAATACTCTCTTTGCCAAGGAGTATAACCTGTATTCCAAAATCGATACGGAGACGGAGCGCTATCTCCATTTCGAAAAGTGGTGGAGCGGCTTCTTCCTGATGAACGCCGAGGAGATCGATTCCATCGTAACCAACCTTTTCATCGGAAATAAATTGGCCAGGGGTGGAATTGTCACACCTGACGGCAGGCGTGTCAACCTGAAGAATATCAAGTGTCCCATCGTCATCTTTGCCTCTTTTGGCGACAACATTACCCCTCCTCAACAGGCCCTCAACTGGATCGTTGACGTTTACGGCAGTGATGAGGCCATCTTGAAGGATGGTCAGGTGATCATCTACACCCTCCACCCCGATGTGGGCCACCTGGGGATCTTTGTAGGCACCTCTATTGCCAGGAAGCAGCACACCGAGTTTGTCACGACCCTCGATATGATCGATGACCTGCCGCCGGGACTCTATGAGATGATCATTGAGAAGAAGAATCCCTTTGCGGAGCGGGGGGAACTGATCCAGGGCGACTATACCGTCCGTTTTGAGATGCGAAAGATTGCCAGCATCATGGACCTCAATGACTCTCATCGGGATGATGATTATTTTGCCTCCGTGGCGGAGGTGTCCGATTTCAATGATGAATTGTACCGGACCTTTCTCCAGCCCTGGGTCCGTATGATGACAACGGAAAAGAGCGCGGAGATGCTGCGCTGGCTCAACAAGAGTCGCCGGAAATATTACATCTTTTCGGAGCAGGTGAATCCCTTCATGGCGACCTTCAAGATATGGGCGGACATGGTCAGAAAAAACCGTAAACCGGTGTCGGACAGCAACTACTTTCTGGCCATGCAAAGAGACATGGCCCAGACAATCGAGGATCGTCTCAATGGTTATCGTGATTCCCGGGACGACCGTTACCGTAATATGTTTAAGGCTATGTACGGGCCACTGGGACTGGCGCCGCTCTTCCCGGGAAAGAAGGCCCAGATGATTGAAGAGGAAAATGAGGCGCAGGAGGCGGCGATCCATGCGGAAGTTGAGCGTCTGAAAAACAATATGGACAAGGGCGGGTTCGGTGAGGCCCTGATTCGCCTGATTATGCTCTGCATGATCCATATCGGGGCGATTGACTACCGTTCCCGGCTCATCGGCAAGCAGATCAGGAAGCGCCTGGGAACTGAAGATGTGAACAAGCAGGAGTTAAGAAAGACGATTCGAGAGCAATATTTTATGGTCCTTATCGATGAAGATCGTGCGATTGCCTCCCTCGCCAAGCTCCTGCCGACCCGGAAAGAGCGTGAAGAAGCCATAAAATTGACCATGGAGGTCATGATGATCAGCGACGCCGAGATTGATCCCAACGGCCGCCTTGCTGCCAAAGTGGCCAAGGCCCTCAATCTGGACGTCAAAAAGCATTTTGTTGTAGCTACTTAAGGCAAAGGGCCTAAAAAAACATACTTCCCTCCCCGGCGGGGGGGAGGGTCAGGGTGGTTATGGGGTCCTCCTTAAAAATGCAAGTTAACGAGAGCATGCTCTCCTTCGTCCGTCCTGATGTAGGAAAACTGCAGATTGTCCTCCGGGGCAACTGGCGGACAGGAGAGGAATTGCCCCCTGTCGCAGATGTTTTCCGGCAAATTGAGCAGGCCCCGGTGACGAAAAACGTCGCCTTTGAATGTTCCGGGCTGGTCGGCTGGAGCAGCGTCCTGATCACCTTCCTCATCAATACCATTGACTATGGTCAACAGCGGGATGTCTCCGTGGACCGGGGAGGTCTTCCCCAGGGAGTCCAGGGGCTTCTGAATCTGGCTTATGCAGTCCCGGAGCGGGCCGGGGCCAGGCGTGAAAAGGTCCGGACGTCCGTTCTGGAACAGATAGGACAGGAAGTTTACGCCTTTTGGCAGGGCACCCAGGAAGTCTTCGCCTTTATCGGCGAGGCGACCGTGGCCTTCGGGAAGTTGCTCAGGGGCCAGGCCCGCTTCCGCCGTCGCGATCTGTTTGTCGCCATGCAGGAATGCGGAATTCAGGCCCTCCCCATTGTCTCGCTGATCAGCCTGCTGGTCGGTCTTATCCTCGCCTTTGTCGGGGCTATCCAGTTGAGCATGTTCGGCGCCCAGATCTATATTGCCAATCTGGTCGGGATCGGCGTCTTTCGGGAGATGGGGGCGATCATGACAGGGGTGATCATGGCCGGACGGACGGGGGCGGCCTTCGCCGCCCAATTGGGAACCATGCAGACAAATGAAGAGATCGACGCCCTCAAGACCATGGGCATCCCACCGATGGAATTCCTCGTCCTGCCGAGAATGATCGCCCTGGCCGTTATGATGCCCCTCCTGTGCCTCTATGCCGATTTCATGGGTGTCCTCGGGGGGCTTATCGTGGGGGTGACAGTGCTGGATCTGAATTTCATGGCCTACTACAATCAGACGACGGACGCTATCAGGCTCAACGATATGTGGGTCGGCCTGTTCATGAGCGGGGTTTTTGGAATTCTTGTTGCTGTTACAGGATGTCTCCGGGGACTCCAGTGCGAACGGAGCGCTTCCGCCGTCGGGGAGGCTACTACTTCTGCGGTGGTAACGGGGATCGTGAGCATCGTGATTGCTACGGCGATTATAACCGTTTTGTGCAATGTCCTGGGAATCTGACAATCTCATTTTATGACGACTATTTGTGAGTGTATCTGTATATATGCCGACAAACGGTAACAAAAAACCACACATAGTGGTTGAAGATCTGACGATGGCCTTTGGGGATTTCATTCTCCAGCGGGATCTGAACTTCACCATATACACTGGCGATGTCTTCATCATCATGGGGGGAAGCGGCTGTGGAAAGACCACCCTCCTCAAGCACCTCATCGGCCTCAATAATCCGGCCAAGGGGGCGATACTTTTCAATGATGTTGATTACTGGCGGGCGGAACAGCAGCAGCGGGACGAGATCACCCGGGGCTTCGGCGTCCTCTACCAGAGCGGCGCCCTATGGAGCTCCATGACCCTGGCGGAAAATATTGCCTTGCCCCTGGAGGAATATACGGATCTTTCGCCTCAGGATATCGGCGAGATTGCCTCCCTGAAGCTGGCTCTCGTGGGGCTGAAGGGGTTCGAGGACTATTATCCCGCCCAGATAAGCGGGGGCATGATGAAGCGGGCAGGACTAGCCCGGGCGATGGCCATGGACCCGGAGATCCTCTTTTTCGACGAGCCGTCGGCAGGACTGGACCCCATCAGTTCCCGTCTTCTCGATGATCTGATCCTCCAACTCCGGGACAGTCTGGGGACGACCATCGTCGTGGTAACCCACGAGCTGGCAAGTATTTTTACTATTGGCAATAACTCCGTATTTCTCGACGCGACGGCAAAAACCATGATTGCCTCCGGTGATCCGAAGCTGCTGCTGAAGGAGTGCACCAACCCCATCGTCCATAGCTTTCTGACCCGGGGTGGGGAGTTTCCCGAAAAGAACTTAACAGTGGACGGTTGTTGATTCAAAAAGTAAAACAAGGACCATAGACAGGGGAGCAACCCATGAGCAAACAGGCCAGTATGAAAATGATCGGCGTCTTTGTCGTCGGGGCGGTGGTTTTGCTGACAGCGGCCATTGTCATTTTTTCCTCCGGGCAATTCTTTAAAAAGCAGAACTTCTATGCCCTCTACTTTGATGAATCCGTCCGGGGCCTGAACACGGGGGCCCCCGTGTATTTCAAAGGTGTGAAGGTCGGTGTTGTCACCGACGTCCGGCTCTATTACAAACCAGAGATTGAGGCGCTCCATAGCGCCGTGGTCATTGAGCTTGACCCGAGTCGGGTCATTAATCTCAGCACCGGTAGGAAGGAAACGGCTGAAGCGGGAGACATTAAGTACCTGGTGGAAAAAAAGGGTCTGAAGGGACAGTTGGATATCCAGAGCCTGGTGACCGGCCTGTTGGTTATCACCCTCGATTTTTATCCCGACAAACCCATGGATCTCCATAATTTCATGAAACAATATGAGGAGATCCCGACGATCCCGACGCAGTTTGAGCAGCTTACCAAGGCCTTGCAAGATCTCCCGCTTAAGGACATGGTGCAGAAACTGGACAAAATAATCTCGGGCATCGAAGGCCTCGTCAATTCCAAGGATACCCAGGAAGGCGTCAGGTCCCTTGCCAAGGCGGCTAAAGAGGCCGAGGGGCTTATAAAAAAGATGAACGAAGAGATCGGCCCGACCCTAAAGGATCTGCGGGCAACCTCCGAGGCGGCCCGGGGAACCTTCCGGCAGGCGGAAAAGACCCTTGCCATGAATGAAGGGGTTCCCGGTCAAGTGGCGGCGAAGGCCAAGGATACTCTTGATCAGGCGAAGGGGACGCTGAAAAAAATGGACGATAGCCTTGCCGCCCTGAATCGCTTTACCCAGGAGAATACGGAGGTATCCTTCCAGTTGGGAGACACTCTCCGGGAGTTTTCCAATATCGCCCGGTCTCTGCGGGTGCTGACCGATTATCTGGAACGCCATCCCGAGGCGATTCTGAAGGGAAAGAAGGGGCCTTAAGGAGGAAAGGGCATGAAAAAAAGACTGAAAATCTTAGTATTATTGTTTATTTTAACACTTGTCATGGCCGGGTGTACGACGTCGCAACCGGCAAGGTTCTATACCCTGAATGGGATCAGCAAGCCGGATAATATTTCCTCGGTGGCGGCAGGAAAGGCTGAAATAATCGGCGTAGGACCGATTTCCATTCCCGACAGCCTGGATCGCCCCCAGATTGTCACCCTTTCCGGGGAAAATGAGGTCAAAATTGCAGAATTTGACCGCTGGTCCAGTGGTTCCTATCGGGATGAAATCGCCCGGGTGATGACGGAGAACCTGTCCACGCTCCTTCCATCGCAACGGGTAGTTTCCTATGCCTGGGGTCGCAGGGTAAGCCTCAGCAGCCAGATCACTATTGATATTCTCCGTCTGGACGGGGTATTAGGGAAAACGGTGACCCTGAAGGCAAACTGGGCAATCCTAACGGAAAGCGGGACAAAGACCATCCTGGTCAGACGATCGGACATCTCCGAACCGGTCAACGGCGGCGACTATGCCAGTTTCGCAGCGGCCCTGAGCCGGGCCTTGGGGACGCTAAGCCGCGAGATTGCCGTTGCGGTGCAGTCTCCGAGATAGACTTATTCCGATTATAAATCAAAGCGCTATCTTCGTTGGCTTCGTCATCGGCTCCTCGACGTATGAACAATACGCCTTCGTCGCCTCTTTCTCGCCGCCTTGATATCATCTTTGATTTAGAATCGGACTTAGATTAGAAGCTTGTCAGTAAAAACAAGGCCGCCTCTCCGGGTAGTAATTCTACTCAGAGAGGCGGCCGATAAATAACGACGTCTTCGTCTGTCACTGATCTATTGGCGGAGCTTTAAAAGCTCCGCCGCCATGATCAATGAATTACAGATGCAAAATCATTTGTTCTGGGCCGGGACAAACTGTGCCCGCCGGTTCTTGGCCCAGGCTGCCTCGTTGTGTCCCGGATCAAGGGGCCGTTCTGAACCATAAGTGATGGTTTTGATTGTTTTTTCGTCAATACCAAGCCCGACGAGATACTTCTTGGCTTCCATGGCCCGTCTTTCTCCCAGGGCCAAGTTGTATTCCGAAGTGCCTCTTTCGTCGCAATAACCCTCAACGGTCAGCGAATAATCCTTATTCTTCATAAGCCAGTCGGCATGACCTTTCAGGATTTCTCTATCCGGGGTTCTGATTGCGGATTTGTCAAAATCAAAGTGGATATTTGCCAGTTCCAGAGCCACTGCCGGGGCCGCTGCTTCCGCTTTTGCTTCTTGTACCTGCTCTACGACCGGCGCGGCGGCTGCCGGCTGCGGGGTTGTGAGGAATATCTTTGCCACAAATGCATCCATGGCCGCCTGAGTAGCTAAATCATCGGCGTTAACATCGGCGCCGCACTTGGCCTCCTGCCTGATCGCGTCGGTCATTTCTTTCGCCCTCGGGTACTTGCCTACCTGGATGGTGTAGATGCAGACCCTGTCGCCATACTGCGCCTTTAATCTGGCTACGGAGGGAATTACCTTTGCGGGCTGAAGGTCGTCAACGCCCGGTATATTCTCGAAATCGCTGACAATAATTACAGCCGAATTTCCCGTTTTTCCTTGGAGGTCGATTGCGGCCCCGTCAATAGCCTTCTCCATCGGGGTCGGACCGCTGCCCCATTGCAGGGTTTCCATGCCTTTGACAAAAGCTGTTTTGTCAAAGGGGGCCATCCCGTAGAGAAGCGTTGTCTTATCGTTATAGAAATCCCGGAGTCCCGCGGTCAGCTTGATATCCGGAATCGTCTGGATCATTCTCTGGGTCACTTCTCTTGCCAAAGCCAGCTCCGTTGATTTGCCATAGGGGTCGTCCATGGAGGAAGACTTATCAAAGAGGACAACAAAATTCTCTGTTTTCTGTATTAATTTACCTGCTTTCACTTGCCCATCGAGAGTGTCGGGCGAAAAAGCCGCCTTTTTTGTCGCACAACCTGCAAAGAGCAAACACAGAAAAACCACTAATAAAAGCCGTAACCCACTACTTTTCATAAACGTATCCTCCTTATTGGTATGAAATTTCAAACTTCCTTGAATTATCCCTTTCGATCACCGTCCGGCCTGCCGCAACTTTCTTTCCGGAATTTAATACCAGTTAATTATCCAACCTTCAAGGGGAAAATTCATTTTTTTTTATGGAGCGGGGAAACAGTGTTCTCCCGCCTCATCAGTCATCCTTATCCATCCATCTCAAAGAGTAATTTCCGCCGGGCTTCATCCCTGTTTTCACAGATGTGGGGCGCCACCCCCCGTTCCTGGAGCTCGTCGCCCAGCTTCATCCTAAGGAACGTGCTCGTCGTGTAGCGGGTCGTCTTCTCGTAGTAGCCCATGATATACTTTACCATATCGGCGTATTCGTCCACTAACTCCGGCAGGATGTTGAAATTATCGTAATTGACGATAGTAAAGACCTTTTTGCCGATGGGGACGAGGATCTTTTCCGCCGTGTCTCTGATCTTTTCGATGTCCCCCCGGGAACGGACAAAGAAGTTCTCGAAATTGACAAAGAAGATGTTCTCTTCGGGATTATAGGTAAAGCGTTCCTCCAAGGGCACCGACAGAAGATCGTCCTTCAGATTCATCGGTTCGGGACGGAAGATGCGAGCGTCCATAAGACGGGGTTCCTCCTTCATCACCGGCGTGAAGTCCATCAGGGCGAGGATGTCTTTCTCCAGGTCAACCCCCGGAGCGATCTCGGTGAGTTCCATCCCTTCCGTGGTGAGGCGAAAGACGCATCGTTCCGTCACATACAGGACCGGTCGGCCGCTCTTCGCCCCGTAAGCCCCGCTGTAGGTTTTCTGTTCTACCGCTTGGATAAATTTCCGTTCCTTTCCCTCGCTGAGGATGCGCAGCTTTCCGTCCTCGACGCCGACATTAAGCCCCCCGGCCGTAAATGTCCCGGTAAAAATTACCTTTTTCGAGTTCTGGCTGATGTCGATGAAGCCGCCGGGACCGACGAAGCGGGGGCCGTAGCGGCTGACGTTGATGTTTCCTTCGCGGTCCGCCTGGGCCATGCCGAGAAATGCCATATCCAGACCGCCGCCATCGTAGAAATCGAACTGATATGGCTGGTCGATGAGGGCGTCGATATTTACCGCCGTGCCGAAATTGGGGCCGCTGTTGGGCATCCCACCGATCACGCCCGGCTCGGCGGTCAGGGTCAGATACTCGATGAGCTTCTCTTCGTTGGCTACCTGAGCAACCCCCTCGGGCATGCCGATGCCGAGGTTCACAACGCTGTTGGGACGGAGTTCGAAGGCGGCGCGCCGGGCGATGATTTTCCGCTCGCTCATCTCCATAGGGGCAATGGACCGCATGGGGATGCGGATTTCGCTGCTGTAGGCGGGATTATAGACCTCGATGTTGGTCTGCCAATGATATTCTGGTCTGGCGACGACAATGCAGTCCACGAATATCCCTGGTATCTTTACCTGCCGGGCGTTGAGGGTTCCCCGGTCGGCGATGCGTTCCACCTGGGCGATGACAAAACCCCCGGAATTCTTGGCGGCCATGGCCAAAGATAGGGTCTCCAGAGTCAGAGCCTCCTTTTCCATGGTGATGTTGCCGTCAGGATCGGCAGTGGTACCCCTGATCACGGCCACGTTAATAGGGAAGGCCTTGTAGAACAGGCATTCCTTCCCCTCTACGCTCATAAGCTGGACATGATCTTCCCCCTCCGCTTTTGTCAGGTCATTGAGTTTCCCCCCGTCCAGACGGGGATCTATGAAGGTTCCCAACCCGACGAAAGAAAGCGTTCCTGGCTTGTGGGCAGCGATGTCCCGGGTGAGGTGGTTGATCACCCCTTGGGGAAGGTTATAGGCCAGAATCTTGTTCTCCCGGATGAGCTTCTGAAGCTTCGGGGCCAGACCGACATGACCGCAGACGACCTTCTTCAGCAGCCCTTCGTGGGCCAGGATGTTGACGCCCTTTTCTTTGCCGTCGCCGATTCCCGCAGCATAGACGAGGGTCAAATCCCTCGGATTTCCACATTTAAGATAAGATTCCTCGATTTTCCGGGCGATCTCTTCGGCAAAGACGGCGCCGAGAAAGCCGCTGAAGGCGATAGTGTCGCCATTTAGGATAATCCGGACCGCCTCACTGGAGGAGACGATCTTGCCCGTCCGCTGTTTGATGGCTGCCTGAAGCGCCAGCATTGGGTGTGTAGCATTTTCCATCTATTAAGTACCTCCATAAATGATAAAACTTTTGTTCTCATAGGGCAGGGGCCGGTTCGACAGCGTCTTTGGCAACATCTTTGGCCTGAAATGCGAAGAAGGCGTTCACCAGCATCAATGCCGCTCCGATTATAAAAACCACCTGAAAGCCATGCATGAGGATCTCCGGGTGCAGTTTGTAAGCGGACGGGGCAATGTACCACCGACTGCAATCAATGTAGATGACCTGCTGGCCGACGAGGACAAAAAAACGATGCCTAGGACTGATCCGGCGTTTGTCGTCATCCGGTAGATGCCGGATGCCATACCCTGTTTCTCCTTCGGGGTAAGGGCCATGATCAGTTTATTGTTGGGCGCAAAAAACAGGCCGATGCCCACCCCCATCAGGCACAGGGCGGCAATGACATGGGCAAGGCCGGAATCAGCACTCAGAAGAGCGACAAGGATATTACCGGCGGCAGCGATCAACATGCCTGCCGTACAGAGGAGGTGGGAGCCGAAACGGTCGGCCAGGCTTCCGGCGAAAGGGGCCACAACGGCCGCCGTGATGGGGAAAATCATGGTGACCAGTCCGGCCTGGGACATGTCGAGGTGGCGAACGAGGAGGAGATAAAAAGGAAAGAGGAACATTACCCCTCCCATGAGAAAGTAAACCATGGCCACCGCTGCGACAGAATAGGAAAACCTCCTTTTTTTAAAAAGGTTCAGGTCCACGAGGGGGTAAGATATGCGCTGTTCCTGGCGGAAAAACAAAACGAAACCGACGGCGGAGATAACAAAGGCCGTCAGGATGATCGGATTACTCCATCCCGCTTTGGCGCCGGAATTCAGCGCAAAGATCAGAGGAAGCAGGGCCAAGAAGAGCCAGACGGCGCCGGGCAGATCAAAACGGGCGTCGGGGGCCTCCGCCTGCCTGGAGGGGACGATGATAAAGGAGGCAAGCAGCGCCGCAGCCAGAATGGGGACGGAAACCAGGAAATTGTATTGCCAGCCGAAGGCCAGGGCGACGTAACCGCCGACGGCAAGTCCCATGGCGAAACCGAGGGCCGCCATGGCGGCGACAACACCCAGGGCCAGACCGATCATGCGGCCCGGGAGAAAAACCGTCGTAATGGCGAGGGACATGGGCAGAATCATAGCGTAGCCTACTGACTTCAGGGTATGAAAGGCAATCAGCACCTGGATACTGGGGGCGAAGGCGCACATGATGTTTCCGGTGGCGTAAATAACCAGGCCGATATTCAAAACGTTCCGATAACCCCTGAGATCCCCCAGTTTTCCGAATCCCACGGGGGTGGCCACGGAAATGAGACCGAGGATGATCAGCACCCAGTCGCTTAAGGATGTGGAAACGTTAAAGTATTTAGAAATGGGAATGATGGAGATATTTACCAGGGAATAATCGAGATTGGCCACGCCCGCAAGGGAGCCGGCCAGGGCGATGAGGGCGAACTGGCTTTTTTTGTCGGTCAGGGCATAGTCAACCATATAATAATATACAATGGATTGTCATTTCTGCACAAGGAAAGAAAACAGGAGAAAAGTTGGTGAATTATTATGTTTTATGTGCAATATCGCCGTTAGCGATTATAGGGAGGCTTTAAACAATGGAAGAATACCGGCAAAAATTGAGGACCGCAGAGGAAGCCATTGCCATGATCCACTCCGGCCAGCGGGTCTTCATTAGCTCCACCTGCGGCTCGCCCCGCCATCTTGTGGAAGCACTCATTAAGAACCGCGATCGCTTCTCCGATCTGGAGATTATCCGCCTCCTGGCATTGGAAGCAACCATCGACTTGGCGAAGCATCGGCAGGAGCTGGAGCATATCTTTTCCTTCCGGAGTATCTATCAGGGGTCGGGACGGACGGAACAGCTCAGAGGCATCCGCCGCTTTCTCACCCCCATGGGTTTTTCCTCCATCCCCCGACTTTTTCGTTCCCGGAAGTTGCCGATCAACTGCGCCCTAATTCAAGTCAGCCCGCCCGATGAATACGGATGGATGAGCCTGGGGGTATCCGTCGATATCACGAGAGCCGCAGCCCAGGCGGCGGATCTCGTGATCGCCCAGGTCAACCCGCAGATGCCCCGCATCAATGGGAACACCTTTCTCCATGTCCGGGACATAAATGTGTTTGTGGAATGGGACGCCCCGCTGCCGACGGTTCAGGAACATCCGGAAACGGAAGAGGCCCGGAAGATTGCCGAACTGGTGGCCTGCCTGATTGAGGACGGCGCTACGATTCATGTGGGGCTGAGTGAATATAACGGCCCCATCCTCAGAGCCTTAAAGGACAAGCGTGACCTGGGAGTCCATACCCAGTTTATGACGGACGGATTCATGCACCTCATGAAGGAAGGGGTGGTTACGAATCGCTATAAGAGCAGTCACGAAGGAAAATTGGTGGCGGAGTCGGCCATCGGCGGGGAGGAATTGTACCGATTCCTCCATAACCATCCCGCCATTGAATTTCACCCTGCCGACTATGTAAATAACCCTATCATTATTGCTGGGCAGGAGCGGATGACCTCTGTAAATGCCGCCACGGCCATAGATCTGACCGGACAGATTGCCGCTGATGCCCTGCCCGAGAATTATTTCTCCGGGGTTACCGGGATGGCCGATTTTGTCATCGGCGCCCAGGCTAACCCGGAGGGAAAATCAATAATCGTCCTGTCTGCCGCTACAACCGACGGCAAGAAGAGCAACATTGTTCCCGAACTGGACTGCGGGGC
Source organism: Syntrophus sp. (in: bacteria) (assembly GCA_025355725.1). GTDB lineage: Bacteria > Desulfobacterota > Syntrophia > Syntrophales > UBA8958 > UBA8958. Next base: position 2,156 of record JANXZC010000034.1, on the reverse strand, counting down.
GGTGTTCATATCGAAAAGCTATATTCAGTACGTCATCACGGAATACGGCATGGTCAATCTCTTCGGTAAAAGTCTCCAAGAACGGGCCATGGCCCTGATCAGCATCGCCCATCCCGCCTTTCGGGAAGAGCTTTTCCGGCAGGCCGGGGAACTGGGTTTGATCAGTCCGGAGCGCACCCTGAACGAATCCCTCTTCGGCGTCTATCCCGTCCGGCTGGAAGAAATCCGGGAATATGGCGGCGTCCGGGTTACCTTCCGTCCCGTCAAACCGACCGATATCCGCCCCATCCAGGAACACTTCTACACCATGGACGACAAGGATGTGGCAACAAGATTCTTCCAGTTGCGCTCGACCTTCTATCAGGAACAACTGGCGGACATGTATCAGGTGGACTACATCAAGAATATGACTGTTGTTGCCGCCACGGGGGAAGGGGGACTGGAAAGGGTGATCGCCGTTGGTGAATATAATCTCGAACCGGCACAGAACCGGGTGGAAGTCGCTTTTTCCGTCTCCAAAGACTGGCAGGGCAAGGGGATTGCCCATGTCATTTTGACCAAACTCGCCCAAGGGGCCATGGGGAATGGTTATTCCGGCATGGTGGCCTATACCTCGCACCGTAACGCCGCCATGATCCGCCTGTTCAAGAAACTTCCCTATGCCGTCAAGACTGCTCTGGAAGAGGACTTTTTTGTCCTGTCCTGCGAATTTGGAGAAAAACAGGTGATGTGATTCTGGTCCAACCAATTCACGCGAGTTGATTGATAGGTATCCCATCATTTTAATTGACTTCGGAAGTTGTCCGCCTTATAGTCTGCCCTGAGAGTTAAGGGCTTTGACGGAGAGCAAGACGCCTTATGGCCATACATAAAAAAATCTCTTCCCAAAAACCGATAATCTGCCTTGGCATCATGATTTTATGCCTGTTGACGGGGATAGATGACATTTCGGGATTCTGGCAGCCTTTAAATATCAGTGTTCCCATGATTCAAAGTGGGAACGGTCAGGCTGATACCGATGATCACAGCGTCAAGGTGGTGTTTATTCATCCTGCCCGGAGAGACGCAAATAATTTTTCACAACAACTGTCTTTCTCTCAAGCCTGCCTCGAAGAAATCAAGTGGCAAGTAAGTCTCATTTACCTAAGCCCGTCTCATACTCGCGCTCCACCCTCCTTTTTTTAGTTTAATTAGCGGAAAACCAAATAGTCTATCTCCATTAACCTTTGCATGATCCTGGTAATACCAGGGTTATCTGTTAAAGAAATGAAACGAGGTGACAATGTCGAGGATTCTGATCATTGACGATGACGATTCCATCCGTGAATCGCTTGACATGTATTTGACTGAAGAAGGTTATGACGTTGAAGTCGCGGACAATGGATGGGCGGGCATCAGCAAATATACCGCCTCACGAGCAGAACTGGTGATCCTTGACATCCGCCTTCCCGACGTAAGCGGGTTTTTTGTTTACGACGAACTTAGGAAACAGGATCATCAGGCGAAAGTTATTATGATTACGGCTTTTCACGATGAAAATACGATTGATGAAGCCATCAAGAAGGGTGTTTTAAAATACATCAAGAAGCCTATTGATATGAATGTGCTGGATAAGGCCATCGTGGAAGCCCTGGAACATTGATCGTCACAACAAGGGGGAATATATGTTTGGAATAGGCATGCAGGAATTGGTTATCGTATTGGTCATTGCCTTGATCGTCTTCGGTCCCGGCAAGCTTCCCGATCTGGGAAGCTCCGTGGGGAAAGCGATTAAGGATTTCAAAAGATCTATGGCTGAACCGGAAGAGAAGCCGGGGGAGCTTACGGAGGCCAAAAAGAACGAGAATAAGAAAGAATGAATGTAATACATAGGGAGGTAATAGGCCTTATGGGCGGTTATCTGTAAGGACCTGTTTTGGGCAATATGTTTTCAACATCGGTATTTTGCCAGGTATTTCTATGGTGGCTGTAATAACTGGGGGTATCTCTTAATGTTTTTTAATCGCAAGACCTTTTTCCCTCTCCGTAACAAAAAAAAGACAAGTTTCCTTGATATAACCAAGTATGATGCCCTCGTAAAAAGTCATGCAGCAGTGCAGAGAACGTAGGGCGAGTTCACTGGTGCTGTGTTTGAAAATTTGCCTAATAAGTGCAAA
>JANXZC010000175.1 GCA_025355725.1 Syntrophus sp. (in: bacteria) | reverse complement strand
CGCCGCCGATACCGGGCATGATCATATCCATGACTACCAGATCGATCTCAGCTCTTCTTTCCGAATAGATGGCAAGTGCTTCCTGTCCGCTGCCTGCTGCGTAAATATGATAACCAAGCATCTCTAGCATTTCCTTTATGACGATGATATTCATCTCTTCATCGTCAACGATGAGAATGGTTTCGGTTCCCGCGGTAATGGTAGGGAGTTTCTGTTCCTCCTCTGTTTGGAGAACCTTATCGGACGCGGGAAGATAGATGTTGAAGGTTGTACCTTTACCCTTTTCACTGTATGCGTGAATCACGCCCTTATGGTTCTTGATAATCCCATAGGCAGAGGCAAGGCCCAGTCCTGTTCCGACACCCTTGGGCTTGGTTGTAAAAAAAGGCTCGAAGATCCGATCCAGAACCTCTTTTTCCATGCCCGCGCCCTCGTCGGTTACTGAGATCTTGATATATTTCCCCCCCTGGATTCCGACCGGTTTCACCTCGTTTTCCTGAAAGACAATATTACGGGTTTCCAGGTAGAGGTTCCCCCCTTCCGTCATGGCCTGGGCGGCGTTAATGAACAGATTGAGTAATACCTGGTCCATCTGTCCCTGGTCAATCTCCACACTCCAGAGATGTTCTTCGAAGTGCTTGTGAATCCATATTTCTTTGCGGGTTCTTTCGAACATCCCGGCGCTTTTTTCCAGGAAGGCATTGAAATTGGTTGTCTGAACGTCGTATTTGCCGCCCTGAGCAAATCCCAACAATTGTCTCGTCAGCTCTGCCCCTCTTTTGATATAAAGTTCGATATTCTCGAGTTTGTTACGATGCGGGTGCTCCGCTGACAACTCATAGAGGAGCAGAGAAATAAAACCCTGGATGCCCATGAGGATGTTGTTGAAATCATGGGCCATGCCGCTGGACATGGCGCCGATGGCCTCCATTTTTTGCGACTGAAGCAACTGATCCTGGAGTTTTTTTCTTTCTTCTTCAGTTTCTTTAAGGTGCGTCCTGTCCATGGCTACCGCCAGGATCCGGGAACAATCGCCCTTGCCGTCAATCAGGGGAACCTTGTAGGTGGAGAGCCAGTGGATGGATCCGTCCGCATGGGTTATTTTTTCTTCAGGAATGTATTTTGGCGCCCTCCTTTGTATGACATCTCGATCGTCGTTCAGAAATCTTTCAAACTCATCTGCGGGAATGTGTAACTCCCCATCTGTTTTGCCGATTATATTCTCTACCGTTGTACCGTAGGCATTGGCGACGGCGACATTAACCAGCTCATAGCGACCCTCGGTGTCCCTGACGCAAATGAAGGCAGGGACAGCGTCAATAACCTGCCTCAGGAAGCGCTGCTCCGCTTTAATCCTTTCCTCCGCCTTTTTATAGCGGGTGATTTCATTTTGAAAGATGGCGATCTGGATGAGGTTCCCATCTTTGTCGAAGATGGGATGGATGTCGTTATGGAAATAGCGATCATTAATGATCCTTTCAAATCTGGAGGAGCGACCCGTTTCTTTGACTTTTTGCACATGGTCTGCCCAGACTGGTACCCACTCCGGGGGGAGACAGTTGAATAAATTGTCCCCCACGAGTTCCCGTGGCTCTTTTTCCAGCGCCTTTGCCACAAATCTGTTTGCCGCCAGAATCCTGCCTTCCGTATCCATCAGCACGGCGGCGTTGTGCATTGCGTCGATCAAGGCGCGGTTGACCGCGAGGCTCTCATACCACTTCTCCTGGATATCGATCCGCTGTGAAATATCCCGGGCAGTGATTACAATTCCGCGTATAGTAGGATGAGCGAGGAGATTCTGACCGAGGGCCTCGACGTGCACCCACGAGTCGTCGGCCTTCCGGAAACGAAATGCCGTGGGAATGCCGTCCTGCATTGATAGGGCCACGTCTCTGAAGTCAGCGATTACTGCGGGCAGATCATCCGGGTGAATAAGGGAGAAGGGATTTTTACCGGCAAAATAATCATCATGATAACCAAGGAGTTTGGTTGCGGAAGAAGTGGCAAAGGAGACGATGCCCTCTTCGTTGAGAATGAAGATCATGTCGGTAAGATTGTTTAGGATAGCCCGGAAAAACTGTTCCTTTTCCTCAAGGGCCAGCTCGACGTTTCTCCTCTCTGTAATATTCGTCGAAACGCCGAGGATCGCCTCGGCGCCTGTGGAGGATAAATGAAAGGGAATCTTGGTCGTTTGAAGGATGTGTGGTTGCCCTTGGGCGTCGGTGATCTTTTCCTCGGGGATTATCTTGGCAACGCCACTATCGATAACCTGCCGATCGTCCCTTAGAAAATGTTCCACTTCCTCGGGATTGGGATTGAAGTCAGCGTCGGATTTGCCGATCAGGTTTTCGACGGTTGTCCCATAGGCGTCCGCGACGGCTTTGTTGACAAGGATGAAGCGGCCGCTCCGGTCTTTAGCAAAGATGAAATGAGGAACCAGATCGATTATCTGGCGGAGCTTTGCCTCATTGTCTCGCCGGGTCTGGTCTTTTTTGTCCTTCTCCGCCGTTAAATTGGCAATTTGAGCATCGAGGACCTGCACCTGACGACGAAGGGACGCCAGTTCCTCGTTACACTTATCGATGTTAGTCGGATCATCCATAGATTAAGAAGTCCTTTGCTGTCTGACCATATTATCGGGCGAAAGAGCTAAAAACTTAAGCAAGAATAATAGCAAGGCAGAACAGAAAGGCATCTATGTTTCCAGGTTATTCGATGTTAAAATCAAAATATGTATCCGGAAAGGGTTCGCTTTTCAGGGTATAATGCCACCATTCTTTATCGTAATTGACGAAGCCATGCTTTTCCATGATGGTTTTCAGCAGAGCCCGATGGAGTCGTGGCGACGATCCGATGGTCTTGTTCAGGGTATGGGACTTTTCATCGAAACAGTCGAAGCCGGTGCCCATATCGATGCCGCTGTCGCGGAAACGTTTTTCAAGGGGTAAGTAACAGGCCCGGAGGTCCTTATGGGGTACATATTTTCCCTGCGGCGCAGCCGGGATCGTTACGATCGTCAGATCGATGGTACTGCCCCTGCTGTGTCCTGATTTTTCGGCAATATAGCCGTCCTTGAAGAGGTTTTTCTTGTCCACTTTGGGATAGAATTCAGCCTTTGTCTGCGTGTCTCCCATGGCGGCGGCCCAGCGGACAAAATGGTTCACCGCCTTCTGGGGGCGGTAACAGTCATATATCTTAAGAGTCAGGCCGGATGCGATCAGATCCCTCTGGACGCCCGCCAGGGCCTGGGCAGCCTGAAGGGTGAGATAGCATTTAGGCGCCTTGTACCCGTCCACCCTTGCACCTACGAAATTATGGGGGGTGTAGTAACGGATATCCATCAGTACGGTGGGAAGGACGGCACGGATTTCCGTGAATTCGGCAGGGATGGACGTTGCCCCCCCAATGGCTGTTCCGGGATTATAAAGCAAAAACATACACCAGGCGATAAAGGCAAATTTTCCAATCATGGTTTTGGACATCGGCGACCTCCTTAAGGAAGAGTTAAGGTAACCTTTTCACGACAGCAAGCTATCATAAAGGATAAAGAAAACGACCATCTCTGTAATAAATACCAATGGTGTTGGGGGATTTTGCACAGCCTAAAAGAAATGGCAAGCTTTTTCCTGGAGAGACAATGGCTGGAAATGGCAGCAGACGACATATTTGTCTCATGATTCATCCATCGTGCTACTTACTGTTGACACCGGTCGCTGTTTTTCATATATAGCCGGTGAAGAAAATAATCCACTCCGAGGCATTTCAGATGGACAAACTGACCTTCGGCGTCACCATGCTGGTAGTCGGCATGGGGGGGACCCTGCTGACCCTTGGTATCATAAGCGCGATCATCGCGCTCATGAAAAAGATCTTCCCCTATAAAAAGGAGGAAGAGGAGAAGGCATGATCGAGGCGGCTGCGATCAGACCATCCGTAACGAATCTAAACTTATGAACATTATTAACAGGCAACCGAAATCTTGCCGTCATAGGTCAGGATAATAAGGTAAAAAGACATGTTAGAGGCCTTTGCCAACGGATTCTCCGGTCTGCTCGCCGGATTTATGCACCTGCAAATATCAAATGTCGTGATGATTATTGTAGGTTGTGTTCTTCTCTACCTTGGCATCAAGAAGGATTTTGAGCCCCTGCTCCTGGTCCCCATCGGCTTTGGATGTATTCTGGTCAACATTCCCCTGGCTAATCTGATGGAACCACACGGCTTCCTCAGAACCATCTACGACGCCGGCATCATGACGGAACTCTTTCCCCTCCTGATCTTTGTCGGCATCGGGGCCATGACCGATTTCAGCCCAGTACTGGAGAACCCGGTGACTTTCCTGTTGGGCGCCGCCGGACAATGCGGGATCTTTCTCACCCTGGGCCTGGCCCTCGCCCTGGGATTCACAGAACTGGATGCGGTCGCCATCGGCGTCATCGGCGCCTGCGATGGTCCCACGGCAATCTATGTAACCGCAAAATATGCCCCTCATCTTTTAGGGGCCGTGTCCGTTGCGGCTTATTCCTATATGTCTCTCGTCCCCGTTATCCAACCGCCGATCATGAGAGCCCTGACCACCGAAAAAGAGCGGATGGTGGTCATGAGAGCGACAAGAAAATCGGTCTCCAAAACGACTCGCATCCTTTTCCCCTTGGTTATAACCATTCTCGGCGGTCTCATCGCCCCCATGGGTCTGCCGCTCCTCGGCACAATCATGCTGGGCAACCTCATGCGGGAATGCGGTGCCGTAGAAAGGCTGACGAAGGCATCGGCCAATGAAATCGCTAATGTCGTCACCCTGCTTTTGGGCATTTCCATCGGCGCGACAATGGACGGCAAGATCTTCCTACAGAAGCAAACCCTGATCGTCCTCGCCCTGGGATTTGTTGCTATTTGTCTGGACACAGCCTGCGGGGTCCTCCTGGGCAAGGTTCTCTATATCACCAGCAAAGGCAAAATCAATCCCCTCATCGGGGCCGCCGGCATTTCCGCTTTTCCCATGTCCGCCCGGGTGGTCATGAAGGAAGGGCAGAAATACAACAAGAAGAATTATCTCCTTATGCATGCCATGGGGGCCAATGCCGCCGGACAGATCGGCTCGGTTATCGCCGCCGCCGTGATGCTCTCAGTACTAAAGGGGATGGGAATCATTTAATAGCAAGGAGGCCGACCGTATGAAAATTGAACTGACATCGCCTATACCCGGGAAAATCATGAAAGTCATCGTCAGCGTGGGAGAAGTGGTTAACGAAGACGACGAGGTCATGAAGATCGAATCGATGAAGATGGAAAATCCCATCTACGCCCCGGCGGCAGGAACGATCACCGCGATCGGTGTCAAGGAAAACGACGAGGTCGAAGTCGACGATTTACTCCTTGTTATCGAAGAAGGGGGCTGAAACCATAAGACAAAGTCCCATAGCCCGATCCTTGTGAGACTGAGGCATTCTTCAGAGAACTTCGCAAGTGAGATTGAGGCGCACGCCGATTGTTAAATATTCGCTTTATCCATACAATAGCCTCAAACAGATAGGAAGAGGAGGTGCGATATGGAAACGAAAAAGAGAGGCGAGGAAAAAACGGTCAGGATGAGGGGAAAACTTCGCTATGACGAGGATCTGCAAAAGGGGATCATAAATTGTATCATCAATGGCGAAGTTCCGTAACAGATCCATGCAGATTAACAGGAAAACCCCGCCGGTTCCACCACTGACGGGGTTCTCTGGTGAAGATTCTGCCTCTTATTTCCGTTTCTAAATCAAAGATGAAATCAAGGCGGCAAGGCAGAGGCGACGGAGGCGTATTTTTCATACGTCGAGGAGCCGATTGCCGATGCCAACGAAGATAGCGCTTTGATTTAGAAACGGAATTACCGGCGGACGGTCACCATGACCAGGGTATCGCCCACGTCCACCGCATCGCCTGGTTCCACAAGAATATCAGCTACCTTTCCATCAACTTCGCAAATGATGTGGGTATGCATCTTCATCGCTTCCAGGTCAACCAGGGCATCCCCAACCATCACCTCGTCACCCACTTCCACAAGAATATCTGTCACCTTCCCTTTTATGGAAGACTTGACTACCCCCTCTTTCTTGAGTTCATCGATCTCCTGGGTTGTCAGGGTGCGCTTGTACATCCACCACCCTGCCTGGCGATCCTTTTTTTGCTCCTCTTCCGATCGGCCTTCCATCCCTTCATGGGGCGCCAGCATCAGCTTATAGAGGGCATCGTCAAAAACATAGTGATCCGCATCGGGATAATTGAACAGATCGGGATGGGTCTCCAGATAACCGGTGTCGAATTTTCTGCCCTGAAAATCGGGTTCGTCGCAGATGGCCATATACAGGGGAATCGTCGTTTTCGGCCAGACGATATTGAAATCCTTCAGCGCCCGCTGGAGGCGTTTTATCGTCTGGTCCCATTCATATCCCCAGACAATTAGTTTGGCCAGCAGGGAATCGTAAACGGAAGGGACAAAGTAGCCCTTATAAGCATTGCCGTCCACACGGATCCCCGGTCCTCCCGGGGGATTATAAATCTCAATGAGCTTGCCCCCCTCGGGCATAAAGTTATTTTTCGGATCCTCGGCGTTAATGCGAACCTCAATGGCAATACCGTTGAGGCGGACATCCTCCTGGCGAATCTGCAGGGGTCTGCCTTCGGCAATCCGAATCTGCTCCTGGACAAGGTCTTCGCCGGTAATCATCTCCGTGACCGTATGTTCCACCTGCAAGCGGGTGTTTACCTCCATGAACCAGAACTCATTGGTCCGGGAATCTACAAGAAACTCGACGGTTCCCGCATTGACATATTCCGCCGCCCGGGCCGCCTTGACCGCCGCCTCATGGAGAGCTTCGAGAACAGGCTCGGGAAGATCCGCCGGAGCTATCTCCAGCAATTTCTGATGACGCCTCTGAATCGAACAATCTCTGGTCCCCAGATGCACGACATGGCCATATTTATCGGCCAGGATCTGGACCTCGACGTGGCGAGGGGATTCGATATATTTTTCGGCGTAAATGCGGTCATCGCGGAAGGCGGCCAGCGCCTCGGCACGGGCCGAAGGAATATTGAGCTTTAATTCCTGCTCACTGTTGACCCTCCGCACCCCTCGGCCACCGCCCCCCGCCGTCGCCTTGAGAATGATGGGATAACCGACCTCCCTGGCAAAGGCCATCGCCACAATCAAGCCATCCGGTCCCACAGGCAGGCTTTCCGTACCCGGAACCACGGGAATTCCCGCCTTCACCATCATCTCCCGTGCTAAAACCTTGTTTCCAAGATTTCGGATGACGTTCGGGGGAGGTCCGATAAAAATAATCCCTTCCCGCAGACAGGCCTCTGCAAAATCGGCGTTTTCGGATAAAAAACCGTATCCGGGGTGAATCGCATCCGATCCCGTATTTACGGCCGCCTGAATGATCCTTTCAATATCAAGGTATCCCCGGTTCGGTTCGATCCCGATCTGGATGACCCGGTCGGCAAAACGATGGAAATAGGCGTCGCTGTCGGGCTTTTCATAGACGGCGATGGCTTCGATATTCATGTCCCGGACCGTCCTGATGATCCGGAGGGCGATCTCGCCCCGGTTGGCAATCAAGATACGTTGAATCTTCTTCATGGCAGCATGCTTCCTCAGATAGTCATTTAAGGCGATGTTGCTTAACCCAGATTCCGTTTGATGTCAACAAACTCTCCACGAGATAAATCGCAGGAATGACAATCAGGCATTTGTGGAACGAAGGCCCGGCAAACCTGACCACCTTTCAAGGGTAAAAAGACAAAATAATTGAAAATATTCATAAATGCTGGTAGATTGCCAAACGTGACTTACTGTCGGAAAATGGGGAGGTAACTGGAATGAGCAAGATTCTGTCAGGTTCGACAAAACAGCCTATCGAGAGGATTCACATCATCGGCGCCGGGGCCGTCGGGGCTGCTTATGCAAGCATTTTTTACGATATGGAGCCGGGCTTTGTTTCTTTTATCGCCGGCGGTAAGCGTTTTGAGCGGCTCCAGCGGGAAGGAGTCATCGTCAACGGCAAGAACTATCCCATCCCGGTGCTAAACAGTAAGGAGCCTTTCCCAGCCGCTGATCTGCTTATAGTTACGGTAAAGCACCATCACCTTGATCAGGCCATAGGGGAAATGAAAAGCTCTGTAGGGCCGAATACGATCATTATTTCTTTGATGAACGGCATCGACAGTGAAGAGCGTATCGCTGCCATCTATGGGGCGGAGAAGATCCTTTACGCCACCGTCGTGGGTATCGACGCCCTGCGGGAGGAAAACAATGTCATCTATACCACCCAGGGAAAGATCTTTTTTGGGGAGGAGCGGAACCCTGTCCTCTCCAATCGGGTCCAGCGGATCGTAGATATTTTCAATAGAGCGGGGATCATTCACGAAATACCAGCCGACATGATCCGTATCCTCTGGTGGAAATTCATGATCAATGTGGGCATCAATCAGGCATCGGCGGCGCTGAAGGGACCCTACGGCGTCTTTCAGACATCCATGGAGGCACAGCGGCTCATGGAGGCGTCCATGCGGGAGGTGATCGCCCTGGCAAAGCAATTGGCCATTGACCTTTCCGATCAAGATATTGAAAAGTGGTATGTAGTCCTCGCGAGCCTCAGCCCCACCGGGAAAACCTCCATGCTCCAGGACGTAGAGGCGGGAAGAAAAACGGAGGTGGAGATGCTGGCCGGCAAAATCACCGAATTAGGCAGGAAGCATGGGGTCCCGACACCTGTAAATGAACATCTGTTGGATACGATCAAAAAGATTGAAGCCCTCAATCGAAAGTGACCTGTTTATGTCATTCACGAGAAGAATTACCTACGTCTTTTCTGTTTTCATCATCACGATCATGAGCTTGACCCTGAATGCCTGTGGTTCTGCACAACAGTTCACCATGTGGGAGAATCAGCAGCAGAGCGCTGCGCAAATTCCCCCGAGACCGCCAGGCACTCTGCACGTTGCCGACGTATTCATTGACATCACCTTTACGGTAATCAGTGAACAGGAGATCAATTTCCGCCTTCAGAATAAGACCGGTAACCCCATCACCATCCGTTGGGATGAAGTTTTATGCAAATTCCCGACCGGCGCTGTCCTGCAATTGATCAATAGTGGCAACGGCACGGATACGGTCGTTAAACCAATGTCGGTGCTCACGGACAGTCTCTCACCACTGGGTCCCATCCCATATCTCGCCGATGAAGATGACTGGCAGGACGCAGACGGTTCCATCGATTTCGAGCAGGGATTCAGTGTTGAAATGCCTCTCTATATTGATGCCGCAGGGGGGAGAAAAGATTACACATTCAGCTTTGTCCTTTCATGATCTCATCGACTTAACCCACGTGAAAGGAATCAGACACTAACCGGGGAGGAAAAAAATGAACAGCCGCGACGAAGAAAAGCGTTACGAAGGACTGAGTCCCTTTGAACTGAAGGACAAGCAGATTGAGATGGCCGGCTCTAATCCGGAGCGGACGATGCTGAATGCGGGGAGGGGAAACCCGAACTGGGTTGCAACAACTCCGAGATATGCCTTTTTCCTGCTTGGAAAATTCGCCCTTGCGGAGGCGCATCGAGTTCTAAGCCGCCCCGGAATTGCCGGCGCACCTGAATCAAAATGCATGGGAGGACGTCTGCTCGATTTCTGTCGCATCCACTCTGAAGCGCTCGGCGCCCAGTTCCTTGCCGATTCGTATAAGTACGCGACGGAGAATCTTGGTCTTGACGGAGACTCCTTTACCGGAGAGATGATTGACGGCATCCTTGGCGACCACTATCCCACCCCTGATCGCATGCTGATAAACTGTGAAAAAATTGTTCAGTCATATCTTGATAACACAATGTGCGACTCTCAGCCACCAGCAGGAACCATGGACCTTTTCGCGGTCGAGGGTGGAACGGCGGCGATGACATATATCTTCAACACGCTGAAAGAAAATTTTCTCATCAATCCCGGCGACAAAATCGCCATCGGCACCCCAATTTTCACCCCTTACCTCGATATTCCCACCCTCAATGATTATGAGCTACTAGTTGTTGATATCAAGATGGATGAAAAAAGCAATTGGCAGTATCCCGATTCGGAGATCGATAAACTAAGCGACCCCTCCGTGAAGGCCTTTTTCATCGTCAATCCCTCAAATCCGCCATCGACAAGCGTCGCGCCGGAATCTCTCGACAAAATCGCGAAACTGGTTCAAACCACCAGAAAAGACCTCATCATCCTGACGGATGATGTTTACGGAACATTCGTTAACGGATTCAAGTCTTTAGCGGCCATTGCCCCGCAAAACACCATTCTCGTCTATTCATTCTCGAAATATTTCGGAGCTACCGGCTGGAGGCTGGGAGTCATTGGAATATACAAAGACAATATCATGGATAAGCTTATTGCGGCTCTTCCTCAGGATAAACGCGGGGGGATGCACAAACGCTATGAATCCATCTCCCCCGATCCGGACAGCATCAGGCTCATCGACCGCTTGGTCGCCGATAGCCGGGCGGTCGCCCTGAACCATACCGCCGGTCTCTCGACACCTCAGCAGGTGATGATGGCCCTATTCTCATTTCAGGAACTCCTTGATTCGGACAGTCACCTTTACAAGAAAGAGACGCAGGACCTGGTGAGAGAACGCTACGAGGCGCTCTATAAATCGCTCGGCGTCGAAGCGCCCGAACTGCCATGCTATGCAATGTATTACACGACGATTGATATTTCGCAACTTGCGGAAAAGCGATTCGGAAAAGACTTTTCAAAATGGCTCAAATCAACTTACGAGCCAATTGACTTCGTTTGGAATCTTGCCGATAAAAAGGGCGTTGTGCTGATGGATGGCGGCGGCTTTGCCGCGCCGCAAATGTCGGTTCGCGTTTCCCTTGCAAACCTGCTCAAGGATGACTATGTGAAAATCGGCAAGGCGATCAGCGAACTGCTTGCTGAATATCAAGATACCTGGAGAAAGTCCGGCAAATAACAGGGGGAAGACATGTTTAATGACATTTTGGAAATTTGCCTTAAAAATCCCG
>JANXZC010000161.1 GCA_025355725.1 Syntrophus sp. (in: bacteria) | reverse complement strand
AGGGCAAAGACGGCAATCTCCACACAACGACGGTCAAGCTCAAGACCGTGTATGTTATCGCGCAGTACGGCATCACAGGCCTCTTTTGCCGACAACCCTTCCTCCTGCATTCGCATGGCCACCAGCATGAGGAAGGCAGCCACCAAAAAATGACCTGAACCACAGGACGGATCGAGCAACTTAAGTTCGGCAAGTTTCCTTGGCCAGTCCTCATACTTACCGGCAGCGGGGATTTTCGCCCCATTCTCACACTTTCTTTCTCCCTGGGCCTGGGGGATTTCGATTGTTCGCAGATAGGTAAGCTCTACGGGGCAGGGCTCATCGGGGTGGTTTACAACCCACCAAGCACCCAAGGAATTGTGCAGGAGGAACTGCACCATGTAAGGCTCAGTAAAGAGCTGGGTCACGGCGGGAAGCTCGTCGGCTCCGATCTTCACTTCCGAGGCATTGACCTCGTCTTTCTTCTTGGTCTGCCAGAACTGATAGACCCACCCAAGGCTGTCGCTGGCTGTGAATATTTCCCTTTCCAGGTCGGACAAAAGCTTTTCCAGACGTTTTTTATGTTCCGGGGCAAAGTTAAGTTGCATAACCGGTGAGTCAGGCCGGAAGATCTGGGGAAGCATCCGGGCGGCGTAGCGTCCCGCCAACTCCCAGCCGTCGGCAGCCCCTTCATCATTCGCCAATTCTTCACATTCAGCCAAACTGACCGCCACGCCATCAGGGTGCATCAGCAGATGGTTTTCTGCCAGGAAACGGGCAAAGAGCATCCGATGCCAGTGCTCATATGCTGTTTCCACAACCAATCGATCAATCGCCTGCCGGGCGTCCGGATAACGTATGTCTCCCAATTGGCGGGCATGGGCGCGCAGATGGACGCGAAGTCCGGCCTGCTGATCATTTAAATGGCCAGGTTTGTCTTTTAGGTGGACACCCAACTGTTCCAGAACGGCGCGGGCTGCATCCTCAGACACGTCTCGCGCTTTTTTGACGGTGCATTCAAGTCTATTGCGAAGTCCCGTACTTAACGATTGCATCCAATCTATCTCCCGACCGGTTACACTATCACCGGGCCTTGTTTGAGCTGTTCATTCAAAACCGATTCCACTTCACCCAGCCAGGTTTTGGCTTCTCCAGGTGTGCGCAGGGTTCGATGTGGGAGGGATACCTGGACAACTTTTGGCTCGAGGAGTTTGGCTGCCGCCAAGCGAGCCTGTTTGAAAAGGTTTGGCAATGCTTCGCGACGGTAGCGCCAGGCATCTAGAGGCATCGCTTCAAGGGAGGCGATAATCTCGTCAACACTGCCGGTGGAAATGGTTGGAACTGAAGCGATGTTTGCATCTATCAGAATGATCTGGCGCTGTTCCGCGGATAGATTCTGCCAGTTGGCGTCCTGATGTAACTGGTCCATGCCGGCATCGTAGATTTTCTGATATTCATCGTGGGCATGGTTGAGAGCCTTGCGCAATAGTTGGGCAGCCTGTTCATTCAATGGCGACATCGGATTGGGTTCGGCCAGAAGCAGGCGATTGCTCTTTATGGCCTGAGCCTGTTCCTTCAGTTTCTCTGCTGGTCCCAGTCCCTTGGCAAGTTCAAGGAGGATATCCAATGTCTGCCAATCGGGATTGCGTTTTTGAATGGCCGCTGCATGCTCTCCCCATGATCCTATCTGGCTGAGGAGATCTTCGCGCTGATTGAAGATGGATAGAAGTTGTGCGTTGCCGGACAGCGATTTCATGTCATCAAGATGTGTTGTGCCGGGCCGGGTGGGGGCGGGCGGTTCCCCGCCGGCCGCTTGAGCGCGTTGCATCATGGACTGGATGAAAGCTGGCATGGATGCAAGTTCTTCACCGGGGTTGCATTGACAACCGGCCGCCTGCAATACTTTGCGAACCTGGATCAGTTGCACAGGAGTGACGGTAATGGATTCGACCTTGAAGGTTGTCTGGGTGATTTTGGCGCGTTCCAGGGTTTTTGCGTCCACTGTCTTGTTGTTGGCGTCAACGGCCCGTATCAGGCCGCCGGCCAATAGTGCAAAGAGTCCGCCGTCAATTGCATCCTGAGGCCAGCCATAGAAGGGCTCTCTGAAGTATTCGCGTATTTCCGAGCCTTTTTTGCCGCCGGCGATGTATTTGATGATTGCGGCGCAGACGGGATGCTTGGCTGGCTCATCCTTGTGACCGACAGCGAGGAGGGCGTCACCGGCTCCTTTCTTGGCGTGGTCAAAGACCTTGCCCCACTGGGCATGATCAGCGATATCAAATTGGTGATAGAGACGGATGATCGAGTTGTTTGCCGCCTTAATCACTTGATCGGCCAGGGTGCTCTCAATAATTTCGCTGCCTCCTGCCTGGAACACTCGCGTGTTGGAAAGGATTTCCTTAATCAGAGCTGTAAGATTGCTTTGAGCGCTATTCAATCGGGATGTCATAGCCGACCTTGCGTCTTCGCCTTCTGGGGTAGTGGGAACGCCACGCATGTTAAGCGTGGCCTGAGCCGCCAGCATGCCGATGAGGGTCTTATTTAGTTCATCCACTGCATGGCGGGGTATATAGACGAATATCGTCGGAGATTGGTTGCCGGCATTGCGCGCATCGGCCAGCAGCGATTTTTCGTCCGTCTCCCAGCCATCCCTTATCCAGACGTATATTTTTTTACCGGCGTCTGCCGGCAATTCTGAAGAAAAATGAAGCGACAGTGTGCGTGTCTCTTTGCAATTACCCTGGGCTATGTGAACTGTTTTCAGGGCTTCCCCGCAGGCCTTACGAAAGAGAGTGACCCGTTCGTCGTCTATTCGGACCGGATTACCTGTCAGGTCAGCAAGCTGCTTACGATATTCATCATGCCAAGCGCTGCTCTCGCGGGTCTGGAGGTGGTATTCATTTTCGATGGACATGATCTGCCCATCATCTTCCAAAGCTTTCAACAGTACCGGAATCCGTTTGCGCAGTGCTGCACTGCCGGCAGTTATATCTTCCACCTCAGATCGACAAGCGTATCTGGCACTGTCCGGACGCCGATATCGGCAACGCCTTCGCGGGGGAGTTTACCGATGAGAAAGATCAGCCCGCAGAGGCGAGCCATAAGCCGCTCGTCATCTGTACCGCCGCTCAGCCGTTGGATATTTTCATATAGTTCCTTGGAAATGGCCGCTGTCTGAAGCAGACTGCTGGAAATTTGGCTGTAAATGAAGTCGCCGGGGACGACATGACCGAGAGGACTTTCGAGGGTGGCGATGGTTGCCTCGTGGACAATCTTGAGCTGGTTGCGGAGCTGGGAGACTGTACCGGTGGCATCCACAATGCGCAGCACTTTTTCCCAGAAGCGGCGGCGCACCTGCAAAATGGGGTAATCCTGAATGAATATCTTAGCGTCTTCTGTTCGGTGTTCTATCTTCGTACCGGACAGATGGCGGGAAATCTCACCCAGGCAGGACGTCATGGTCTGCTCTATCTCGGCCACGCATCCCGGCTGCTTGGCTAGGATGATCTTGCGAATGACCGTGTCCACGTCAGTGTCGGAAAGCTCAATGGGAACCGGAAAGCGCCCCATCAGCTTTTGTAGGTTCACTGTGCCGGAGAGAGCTGTCTGGCCCGTGCCGACGAAGAGAAGTCTGCTACCGAGCCTTTTGCAGCAGGCCTCGGTGATCTCCTGAATCGAGTAGGCCCGGTCAGTGCTGTTGCCGATGAACTGCTGCACCTCGTCTAAAATGATGACCGTGAGGGGGAATTTTCCTTCTATGGACAGGGCATCCTTGACCGCGTCAATCATCTCTTGGTTAGTGACATCGGAGATTTTTTTGTATTCAGAACGAAGTTGCTCCCGAGCGGCTTGCGTGTTTTCGGCAAACTGCGGCCACGCCTTGAGCAAGCCTTCAACGATAATGGGAGAATTGTAAATATGATCGCGTTCTTTATTCCATTCTTTGCCCTGTGCCTCGACGTGGGCCTTGACGGAAGATAAGATGCCTACCTCTTTGAGGCGCATTTCAAAGCGGGCCACATGGTATTGCTCGGGCAGACCGACAGACTTGAATACGATGCCCAACAGGGCCATACGGACATTATCGCCTGCGCCTGCCCCCAGGGTACCAGAGGCAGCATGGAGGCCACCGTGGCGTTTCCCCTGTGTGGATAACTCCTTAAAGAGGTCTTTGACGGAAGCAGGAAGTTTGGATAATGAACGGGCCGATGCACCGTCTTCGGGGAAGATAAAATCTATCCATAAGGTTCGGAGCATCTTTGCCAAGTGCGATTTACCGCTGCCGAAGAAACCGCTGATCCAGATACCGGGCTGTTCGCTAGCGCTGATGCTTTTCAGGTAAGTGGCAAGGATTTTTTCCAGTCCCTTTTCATATTGGCCGTCGCAGACGAAGGTTTCTACTTCATAACGGAGTGTCGCCAGCGATTTTTCAGTTTGATCGTCCGACACACTGGCTACGCCATTATTGGCAATGATGTTTTCCGCGGGGTTCTTGAAATAAACATCTTTGTTGATGAGCATTTAATCCCTCCTAAGCCTTGGAATGGGCCGTGATTGGAACGGCCAGATAGTTCCAGCCGTCCCGGGCGTCCAGCAGTCGATAATTGTTATTCTCATATTCACCGGGGAAGAAGACAACTAGGCGACCGCGAATATGAGGCGCCACTCGCTGGACAATCTCGGATACTTTGGCAAAACCGAAAAGGCATGCGATTCCCATGATGGCGATAACAGTTTGATCGGTCACATCTGGCTGTCCCAAGAGATCGGTAACAGATGCAACCACCGTGTCAACAAATTGTGGAAGTAGGCCATCGATGTCTTCCGGCGCCTCAAAATAATTCTCCCGATAATCAAGGCCAGCCATCCAGGTTGGGAAGCTGTCGGATAAATCAAGGAGCTTCCAGTCGTGGGCGGCATTCTTGGTTGTCAACTCAAATTCGTCCACTCTGGTACGGATGCGCAGTTCATCCGTTTTATCGTAAACGATGAATATTACCCGCTGGGCACCGGCCAGTCCGTGCTGCCAGGGGATGGCGATATGGTTTCCATATTCACGAAGCAGTTTCTCAAGTTTGCTCACTCAATATCTCCTGTTCACGGAAGGTCAGTAAATTGGGGAAACGAATGTCAATGACATCTCCGGCACGGCGGTAATCCAACCACCCGTGCTGAAAAGCTGCGACGGCAAGGTCATGAATCTTGTCCTTGGGAGTATCCAACGCATTGACCCAGAAGCTGTCGAAGAGACGCTGGGCACGGGCGCCTTCCACGTAGGCTAGCAACAGGCCGAAGGTCACGGCGGCTGGTGTGACGAGAGGCAGTGTGCGCTTTTTGTTGCGCTTGCCGAACAGATAGCCAGCCTGGGTCCATGTAGAATTGATGTTCTGCGCGGTGGAGGTGATCGTGGCACGACTGAATCTCTCGGGCAGTTGACTACCCAGCCAGGCGACCATATCGGCTGTGGATAGATGCTCGCCAGCTTGTGCTTGCAGGATTCGATCTAAAGAGGCGCGAAGCAGGGTATCTCTGGCTAGGGCGCACAGAAGTGCCAGGACAGGGCGGGCCTGCTCTTCCATGACCCAGAGGCAGCGCAAAACGCGGAACAGGCAGACGTTGGCATCCAAGCTATAGAGTTCCGCTAAATGCTGTGCGGTTAGGTTTCTTGCTTTCAGTGTGGTTTTACCAAGCAGGTTGTCTTCAATGATGCCCCGGAAATAATCATCTTTGGTTGCTTCTGGCGGTAATGCAGCAAGAATGGTTTTCAGTTCGGTAAGCATCATGGTTCGGCTGGTGTGGACACTGAACTTGCCGGTGCGGAAGCCAAGGGCATAGATCCGTTCCTCATTATCTGTTTTCGGAGTTGCCTTCAATAAGTTTGCCCTTACAGTTATTCTAGTAACTGCCTGTTTAACCGGTACAAATGCGGAGGCGAGTCGGTGCTTGACCAACATATGAGAATCAAGTCGATCAGTTCATCCTTTTACTACGGGGTGATCTTTATTCTCCTCAGTTTAACGCCTGATTTACCGGTGGTGTCACAATACTGCATCGTGTATCCGGTAGGCATCGGCCCATCACAGAACCGGCCGGACATCAGATCACTGCACCCATATCAAAATTGGAGAGATAATACTATCATTGATTACGGCTTAGATATTGCGTATTTAATGATGTTGATGATTTGTTGTTTTTAGTAAGGCATCCGGGACAAGACAAGAAAATAAGCTGTCAAGACTTTGAACTCTCATGATCGGTAAGCGTTAAGCGCAACCGCATTATCAATCTGCGTTCGGAACATTTCTAACATACCAAGCACTTCGGTTAATAACTCATTAACACTATCCTCATCAATAAACATGTACTCGCCATGGGCGATCGTATTCCGATTTCGAAGAAGTTGATTGTCTATCAAGTGGGTTTTTGTTTCATACGGAGAAAATTCAAGCCCCAGTGTCTCAACAATATCTTTCAGTAACACTGAAGATAGATTAGCCCCCGTATCAATTTCATTCTGATAGGGAATGCGGCTCTGTTCTTCAAGTTTCGACGTGAAAAACTTTACAACTTCCAAATGAGAAGCTATTTTATTTGTTGAACCAGCTTGCCTGAGAATTGATCGTGCAGAAAGGGCGACAAAATTTTGTGCCAATTCGGAATGTTTCAAGCGTCGAAAATGTATAAATTCGAGATATGAAGCCCCTGCGGTCTTGATGAATCCTTCCCAATGTGCATATATGAGAGTTACAGTCGCTCGCAGCAATGCATTTCGCCTATCTGGACTCGCTTGCCCTATAAGCCAGCGCATGATCGTAATTTCGCGCTTTCTCCAGATTAGATCTTCTGATAGACGGTCAAAGAGGTTCTCTTCTGTTCTAATTTTCACGGCCTAAACAGTTTCCTCCCATAAGGCACAATTTTGGGCAACCGTGAGGACGCCCTTATTCCTGAGCCTGAATTTCTAGTGAACTTTGGATCTCCCCAAAGATTTTTCACCTTTTCACGTAATGTGCCTGTTTTTTTTATAAGGTCTTTATAGTTATATCCTACTCCTAGACTAACTGCCTCAAATGCAGATACCGAAAAACCACCGACAAATCGCTTACGTGTTGGGTCATAGCGTCGAAATGCATCGCTCCCAAGTTCCTTATTGATGAGATCAAATGTGTTAATAAACGCATCTTTAGCATCTTTTAGGTCGTATGACTCATCGCGAGCAATCTTGACAGCAGAATCCGTGAGAAAGTCTCCTATATCACCCAGTGTCTTTAATTCGTTGTCGGGTATGCGATGGAATACCAGAAACCTTAGAGCAAGTTCCATGTCGTATTGTTCCTCAATATTCCGGTCTGATACAGCTGTGCATTCTACGAAATCTTTGTTAGAGGACAACTTTCGAAGCCACTCATAGAACTTTCTGTTCTCCATAACCAATATCGCATTTCGGACTTCTTGATCTTCTAGGAGTGAGCCGCCAGTATTGAGTCGTTGAAAGAGTTCGTACTTGGCTCTTCCTTCACTTTCTCTGAGAATGATGGATACATCGATCTTTGCACGTTTGATAAGAAGACGTTGAGTTGCATCAAGTGAGTGTGAAGGATCACGCTGATCTTCCCACTTGTACCTAACCAGTGATGGCAAATACTTTGTTGTTTCAAGTACGAGCGGTTCAATCAATTTTCCTTGTTCATTTTTTAGAATTCCTGCAAACTGGTAGATCGTTGACAAGCGTTGAAGGCCGTCAACCACATCCCAAACACCGTCTTTGCGTTGCGTGCGTATTCCGGCACAAGCCGCCAGCTGATTCCGCTTGAAAGCGCCACCTGATTCCGTTTCATTCCGCCACCCAATTCCGGGGGAAGCCGCCACTCGATTCCGGCCCATTCCGCCACCCCCTGAGGATGGTATGTAGACGCTGGATAAATCCAGTAAATAAAAGCCGTTAGAGCTTTCCGGAAAAACCCGGAGGTTACATTGGCGGCAGAAAGGTTATCCATGCGTACCATAAAAGAAGTTTTACGATTAAAGTGGGAGAAAAAGTTCTCCAACAAGCAGGTTTCTCAAAGTTGCAACATTGCCCGCAGTACGGTCAGGGAGTACGTGGGACGTGCTCAAAGTGCCGGACTGAGTTGGCCGCTGGCGGCAGATCTCGATGATAGTCAGTTGGAGGCACTCCTGTTTCCGCCCCCACCGACGGATACATCCGAAAAGCGTGGTCTCCCCGACATGGAATATATCCGCAAGGAATTGACCCGTAAGTCGGTAACTCTCAACCTGCTGTGGCTGGAATACAGGCAGGCCAATCCGGGTGGGTATCAGTACAGTCAGTTTTGTCACCATTATCACCAATGGAGCGATAAGCTGGATGTCTGCCTTCGCCAGACCCACCGGGCCGGTGAAAAAGCCTTTGTCGATTATGCCGGCCAGACGATTCTTGTGACGGACCCGGACACCGGGGAAACCAGGGAAGCGGTTCTCTTTTTGGCCACTCTGGGCGCCAGCAGTTACACATATGCCTGGGCAAGTTTTTCTCAGGATCTTCCCTCATGGATCGAGGCCAATGTCCGGGCGCTTACTTTCTTTGGGGGCGTCCCGGAGATCCTTGTTCCGGACAATCTTAAAACGGGAATTAAACGACCCTGCTACTACGAACCGGACATCAATCCAACCTATCATAAGATGGCGCAACATTATGGCACAGTTGTCATTCCCGCCCGCATCCGCAAACCAAAGGACAAGGCCAAGGTGGAGTCGGCGGTTCTCGTGGCGGAACGCTGGATTCTGGCGGCGCTTCGGAACCACACTTTCTTCAGCATCGAGGAGTTGAACAAGGCCATTGCCGAAAAACTTCAGGAACTCAACAGCCGCAAGTTCAAGAAGATGAACGGCAGCCGGAGGAGTCTTTACGAAACCATAGACCGGACGGCTTTAAAAGCCCTTCCTTCCATCCCCTATGTATATGCCGAATGTAAGAAGGTCCGGGTCAGCATCGACTATCATATCGAGATTGAAGATCACTATTACAGTGTCCCCTATCAGCTTATAAAAGAGCAGGTTGAAGTGTGGCTGTCGGCAACCACTGTGGAGATATTGTTCAAGAACTGTCGCGTCACCAGCCATGCGCGCAGTTATGAAAAATATAAACACACCTCCCTGACGGAACATATGCCCAAGTCCCATCAGAAATATCTGGAATGGACCCCTTCCCGGATCTTGGACTGGGCAGGTAAAAACGGACCCAATACCAGGAATCTGGCTACCTGCATTATGGAGACCCGTAAACATCCGGAGCAGGGTTTCCGCTCCTGCCTGGGTATCATGAGGCTGGTAAAGCAATACTCGGCCGAGCGGGTGGAGGCCGCCTGCAGTCGCGCCCTGCTTCTGAAGGCCTATAGCTACAAGAGCGTCGAGTCAATCCTGAAAAACAATCTTGACAAACAGGACTTGCCGGAATCCTCCTCTCCCGAAAAACAGATCATCCATTACAACATCCGGGGTCGGGAATATTACCAGCAAAAGGAGGCCGCCCATGCTTGATCAACAGACCATAAACAAACTTTATGAACTGAAACTGACGGGCATGGCGGAGGCCTTTGCCGATCAGCTCAATCAGCCGGATATGGACAGACTCTCCTTTGCAGAGCGTTTCGGCCTCATCGTTGATCGCCAATGGACCTGGAAGGAAAACAACCGGATGGATCGCTATCTGAAAAATGCCCGGCTGAAACTCAACGCCTGCGTGGAGGATATCGACTACAAAACCCCGAGGGGAATCGACCAATCTGTCATGATGAACCTCATCTCCTGTGACTGGGTCAGGCGCCACCACAATATCATCATCACCGGCCCCACCGGCGCGGGAAAGACTTTCCTTGCCTGCGCCCTGACCAACAAAGCCTGCCGGGAAGGATACCGCGCCTTCTACATCCGTTCTCCCAAGTTCTCCTACCAAATGGCCTTGGCCAAGGGAGACGGAAGCTACGGTAAAACCATCAACAAACTCGCCAAGGCCCATGTCCTGGTGATTGATGATCTCGGCCTCGCGCCCATGACCGATTCCGAACGAAGAGACCTCCTGGAGGTCGTTGAGGAGAGGCATGGTCATGCTTCCACCATCGTCACCAGTCAACTGCCCGTCGAGCATTGGCATGAACAGATCGGCGATCCCACCATTGCCGACGCCATCCTCGACCGGCTGATCCATAACGCCCATAAGATAAACATGTCTATGAAAGGAGACTCTATGAGGAAAAAATATGCGGGCTTGACCTGAAAAAGCATCTATGAGAAAGAGCTAAAAACCAGCGTCGCTACGCTCCGACCAGGGGTGGCGGAATCATCCGGAATCCCATGGCGCTTTGCAACGGAACAGGGTGGCGGCTTCCTCCGGAATCGAGTGGCGGAATCAGCGGAATACGCATTGCGCGACAAATATCGGCGGAATCGGGATCCCAAGAAAAATTGATTCTATTAGGCGAGATTTCTGTGCAGAAGTCCATCGGTAAAAGCGCTGAAATTCTGGGTGAATATCAATTTCGTCCTTTTCGTACATGCTTATCCATTCGCCTATCGAGACAGAATATGAGTCCGTCCTGATGTCTTTTCGCGCCATATCGATCTCTTTCTGGAGTTCCATTGTGTTTCCTTCCTTGTTTTTTAGGTACCTACTGCATTTTGATTCACAGATAATTTTTCGTTCATTCGTAAATCAATCGTAAGAATGCTTACGCTAAGGACTTGTATTTGCAATTGCGTGTGTGCGGTTTATGAATATATGCCATGAACCGGCCTCAACGCCATATAGTAGGAGATATCAAACAAATACTACTTCTCGCCGAGAATAATATTCTTCAGTGCCTCTTCGATATTTGAATAGCGAAATCGAAAACCGGCTTCAAGCAGACGATGGGGAATCACCCGCTGACCTTTGAGCAGGACATCACCAAATTCACCCAGGATCAGCCGAATCATAAACCCCGGCGCAGGCATGAACGAAGGCCGGTGTAGTACTCTGCCAATCGCCTCTCCCAAATCCTTATTACGCAAGGGATTGGGAGAACAAATATTTACAGGTCCGGATATATTTTTATGGCTAAGCAAAAAGATAAACGCTTCGACAAGATCGTGCATGTGCACCCAGGAAAACCACTGACGTCCGCTGCCCAGCGGCCCTCCTAAAAAATATTTGAACAACGGAATCATATGACCTAAAGCACCGCCGTTCTTTCCCAGCACGATACCAAATCGGGTAATGACAACGCGGGCACCTTTACCCTGCGCGCATAATGCCTCTTGCTCCCAGTCATAGGCCAGCTTTGCCAGAAAATCATTGCCGGGTGGAGACGATTCGATGAGCTCCTCATCTTCATGAAAACCGTAATAGCCTACCGCTGATGTACTGAAAAAAGTGCTGTGCTTTGCGCTCTCCGGCAAGGCTTGAACCAAATTGCGGGTTGTTTCGATACGGCTGCTCAGGAGAATTTTTCTTTGGTCCTGTGTCCAGCGGCTGAAAATGGAAGCTCCGGCAAGGTTAATGATTACATCATGCTCCCGGACCGCCTCCTGCCATTTACCTGTAATGGTCGGATTACCTATGAGATAGGCGAGCCCCGCCATTTTTAATTCCGTGCCATTGAGCGCCTGTGTCAGAATGGTAACTGTATGACCTTCTGAAATGAGACGCTTGGTCATATATGTTCCGACAAATCCCGTGCCTCCAGTCATGAATATTTCCATTTTTAACACCTCCTTCTTTACCCTACATTTGCACCTTCCGACCCGTATTCAACAAGTTCTCCGTAAGTTTCGCCCCGCGCTTTGTATTTGAACACGAAGGGCTGATATGGGGTCGTTTTTTTAACTTTTTTGTAAATGTTTGTTTATGAATTCTCGAGGCTTTAGAATTTCGATATCATGGTATCCAGAAACTTTAAGTAAATGCTTATCCCCACTTATGATAATCCTGCTTCCACTGGCTATAGCGCAGGCTACAAATTTATCATCATCGGGATCACTACACAGAGGTTCGAGGAGATCTTCAGCAACATATAACTCTGCCTCAATGGTTACCAAATCAAGAATCGGTCGCAAGTCAATTGAAGGGAACTCATCGGAAAACGCTTCCCCCACCCGCCGGTATTCACTCAATATATCTTGAGAAATTATTAGTTTAATTACGCCGTCACGCCATGCATTGAGTATTTGATGCGGTGGACCGCTGAAAAAAACGCCGGAAATAAAGACATTCGTATCGAGAATAACCTTCACTTGCGGCCTCGCACCTTCGCAATAGTGGCATGGACGTCAGACTGCTTCAGCCCGGCTTCTTTCGCCTGTTTGCGAGCTTCGGCAATCAGTTTGTCAAAATCTTCCATAGATGGTTGGGAGATCGATTTGAATATAACCACATCTTTTTCTCCCACAACGACAAATTGAGTGCCAACTTTTAAGTTAAGTCGTTTGCGTATATCCTCAGGGATGACGACTTGCCCTCTGGAGGTCATTTTTGTAGTTGCCAAACTTGCCATTTCAATCCTCCTTGGAAAATATTCTTACTGATAAGATTTTTAGCTTAGATAATTATATTTGGCAAGTCCAAAATTAAATCAACGTTTATGCCATAGTATCATTGCCAGTACAGGGAACCCCAAAACCCTCACCTGTGGATATATGTTTACGTCAAAAGTCGCATGTTTCGACCGGGATTCAATAAGCTCTCAGGATCAGGGGTTTATCGCTTTGTATTTGAACATTTGCATCATCGGGGAAAAGTGTCTCACAACATTACAAGGAAGAAATTGATCTCCCCGATCACCGTTCAGTTCTTCCGGATAGTCAATCTCCTGTTTCTGATGATAGCGCCAGAAATAAGTATTGGGAAATATAGGGGCTTGTGGATGAGAGCTAAAAGTCCCCCTTACCCCTCTTTTGCAAGAGATGGTAAGGGGGACTTGCGTACAAACCTGCTTTTCTCCGATCCGAGATAACGTAATCAGATCAATTCTTCCAGCTTGGCTAACGCCTGCTCCAGGTTTTCGGGATGCGGTCCCCCCGCCTGGGCCATATCCGGTCTGCCGCCGCCGCTGCCGCCCACAACCGGGGCCACGGCCTTGATAATGTTTCCAGCGTGGTACCGGCCTGCCAGATCCTTGGTAACCATACACAGGAGCATTGCCTTGCCTTCAACCTCGCTGCCCAGGAGAATGACGCCGGAGTGCAGCTTGTCGCGCAACTTGTCTCCGAAGTCCCGCAGGGTCTTCACATCCGGGGCTTCGACAACGGCAGTCAGGACATTCACCCCTTTCACTTCTTTTGCTTTGCCGATCAGATCCACCGAATCCTTGGCTGCAAGTTTGCCCTTGAGGGACTCGATTTCTCTCTCCAGTTCCTTCTGGTGTTTCAGGATCTTATCGATTCGGTCGGCAAGCTCCATAGGGTTTGCCTTCAGGAAACCAGCCGCTTTCTTGAGCTCCGATTCAACGGCTTTAAAGTATTTAATGGCCTCGGCGCCTGTGACTGCTTCGATCCTCCGGACGCCCGCCGCCACGGCCGATTCACCGATAACTTTGAGAGCGCCAATGTCGCCGGTACGGTTTACGTGGGTGCCGCCACAGAGTTCCATGCTGAAATCGCCCATTTTCACGACCCGGACATTATCGCTGTACTTTTCATCAAAGACCGCCGCCGCTCCGGTTTTCATGGCCTCTTCCTTGGGAAGAACCCGGGTGTTTACAACGGCATTCCGGCGGATATAATCGTTCGCCATGGTTTCGATAGTATCCAGTTCCTCGGACTCGATCCGGGTAAAGTGGGTAAAGTCAAAACGCAGGCGCTCCGGCGTTACCGACGAGCCCGCCTGCTTGACATGCTCTCCCAGCGTTTTCAGCAGGGCGGCGTTAAGGACATGGGTTCCCGAGTGGTGAGCCTCCGTCGCCCGCCGGGCAGCTTCGTCCACCTTGAGATTCACGACATCCCCTACCTTGATGGTTCCCTGTTTTACCTTGCCGATATGGGTAATCAGGTTATCCGTCGGACATTGGGTATCCCAGACCTCAAAGATGTATCCGTCACCGGCAATGACCCCCGTATCCCCCACCTGACCACCTTTCTCACCATAGAACGGCGTCTCTTCCAGGAAGATCTCGGCGTTATCCCCCGCTGAAACCTCATCCACCTCGGCGTCTTTTTTCAAAATTGCCGCGACCTTTGACGCGGCTTCCGTAACGCCGTGATAACCGATGAATGTTGTGGCAATCCCTCGGACGGAAAGCTTTTTATAGCTGTCGGCAAAGGCCTGTTCTCCGCTCCCTTTCCAGGATTCCCGGGCCTTTTCCCGCTGAGCTTCCATGGCTTTTTCAAAGCTTTCCATATCAAGAGAAAAACCATCCTTGCGGACGATATCCGCCGTCAGGTCTACGGGAAAGCCGAAGGTGTCATAGAGCTTGAAGACAACCTCACCGGGAATAATTTTTTCACCCTTATTCTTGAGGATAGCCACTTCCTCGCTTAAGATCCGCAGTCCCGTATCCAGGGTTTCGATGAAACGCTGCTCTTCATTAACCATGACCTTACGGATATATGATTCTTTTTCGATAAGATCCGGATAGGCATCTTTCATTGTATCCACCACGATGGAAACAACTTCGTGGAGGAAGGGCCGGTCGAGGCCAAGAAGTTTCCCGTGTCTGGCCGCCCGGCGTAGAATCCGCCGGAGAACATAGCCCCGCCCCTCATTGCTGGGCATGACGCCATCGCCAATCAGAAAGGTAACGGCCCGGCTATGATCGGCAATAACTCGCATGGATGCATCCGCCTCTGCGTTGGTTCCATAAACCCGGCCGCTGATCCCGGCGATTCCTTGAATGATCGGGGTAAACAGATCCGTATCATAGTTGCTCTGCACGCCCTGAACAATGGCGGCCAGACGCTCAAGACCCATGCCGGTGTCTATATTCGGTTTCGGAAGGGGATTGAAATTGCCATCCTTATCCCGGTCAAACTGGGTGAAGACGTGATTCCAGATCTCGAGGTGGCGGTCGCAGTCGCACTCAACGGAACATTCCGGACGGCCGCAACCAACAGACGAGCCCTGATCATAGAGAATCTCCGAACAGGGACCGCAGGGACCGGTCTCTCCCATCATCCAGAAATTGCTGTCCATTCCCATCCGGACGATACGCTCCGCCGGGACCCCCATCTCCTTGTTCCATATCTCGAAGGCCTCGTCGTCGTCCTGATAAATCGTGATCCAGAGCTTCTCTTTAGGAAGGCCCATCTTTTCGATGAGAAACTCCCAGCCCCAAGCTATGGACTCCTTCTTGAAATAGTCGCCAAAGGAAAAATTTCCCAGCATTTCAAAGAAGGTATGGTGACGGGCCGTATAACCGACATTTTCAAGATCATTGTGCTTGCCTCCCGCCCGGACGGATTTCTGTGAGCTTGTGGCCCGCGTGTAACCTCGGTCCTCCAGCCCCAGAAAACAATCCTTGAACTGGACCATCCCCGAGTTGGTAAACAAAAGGGTCGGATCGTCCTTAGGGATAAGGCTGGAACTCGGAACGATGGTGTGTCCGTAGGCCTCGAAAAATTTTAAAAATTTATCCCTGATTTCACTTGCTGTCATCGTCATGCCCGTCTTCCTCCTCCGCTCGGTTAATCATCTCGAAAATCAATCCTGGGGGAAATCCCTTACCCATGAGATAGCGGACAAGCTTTTGCTTCCCCTTCAGATCGTCCCGGATGTCCCCGCTGGCTGTTTTCTTTCTGATCAAAGATGTTAATGCCTGCGCTTCGCTCCACTCTTTACGGCCGGTGATGAGCGCTTCCGCTACAATGGCTTCGGAAAGTCCTTTTTCAAGAAGGAAAGAGGCAATCTTACGATTCCCATACCCTTTTCCCGTCGCCAGTCTCCGTACCTGGTTTGATGCAAAGACCTGGTCGTTCAAATACCCCAATTCGCGAAAATAATCAATCGCCTCCGCAATGATCTCGACCTCAAACCCTTTATTTTTTAGCTTCCCTGCGAGTTCCCGTTCACCGTGATCCCGCAGGGCCAGAAGGCGCCAGCAACTCTTTTTCGCCTTGTTAAGCTCCGGACGCTCCTCCATGGATCTTCATTATTCCGGAGTTCTGGTTTTCAGTCCAAACTTGTCCAGCACCCCTGCCTCTATCTCCTTAAGGATTTCGGGATGCTCTTTCAGGAATATCCGCGTATTGTCCCTCCCCTGCCCCAGGCGATCACCCTTGTAGGAATACCAGGCGCCGCTCTTTTCGATAATGGCGTTTTCCGCCGCCAGATCAAGAAGATCTCCTTCCCGGGAAATGCCCTCGCCAAAGATGATATCGAATTCCGTCTCTCGAAATGGCGGGGCAACCTTGTTTTTAACTACCTTGACACGGGTGCGCATGCCGATGACATCCTGCCCCTGCTTGAGGGAAGTGACTTTCCGGATATCCAGGCGCATGGAAGCGTAAAATTTGAGGGCATTGCCACCGGTCGTGGTTTCAGGGTTACCAAAGAAAACACCTATCTTCATGCGTAACTGGTTGATGAAAATGACGGTCGTTCTCGATTTACTGATACTGGCGGTCAACTTCCTCAAGGCCTGAGACATGAGCCGCGCCTGAAGGCCCATTTGGGCATCTCCCATCTCCCCTTCCAGCTCCGCCCGGGGCACCAGGGCGGCAACGGAATCCACTACCAAGACATCGAGGGCGCCGCTCCTCACCAATGTTTCAGTGATCTCCAGGGCCTGCTCTCCTGAGTCCGGCTGGGCAATCAGAAGATCATCGGTATTGACGCCGATTTTCCGGGCATAGGTTATATCCAGGGCGTGTTCTGCATCGATGAAGGCCGCCAGGCCGTTCTGTTTCTGGGCTTCGGCGACGATGTGGAGGGCTAACGTCGTTTTGCCGCCCGATTCGGGACCATATATCTCGATGATCCGGCCGCGGGGCACGCCGCCGACCCCCAGGGCAATGTCAAGACTGAGAGACCCAGTAGAGATCACCGGCACATCAATCTTCTCTGATCCTCCTAACTTCATAATGGCCCCTTTTCCAAACTGACGTTCAATTTGGCTGATGGCCAGCTCGACGGCCTTGTTTCTGTCCATATCTACCCCCATCGTGAACCCTCCTTTTTCGATAAGTAATGGTCTGCAACTCGTGGCGCTTCTTAGAGCTTATCCCCTTGAAGGGGAAACACCGCGAGTCTTGTGTATATCGCCCCCTGCGGCGACAAGCTGCTTTGAAACAACGCTACTTCCCCAACCGTGAAACTTCCGGCCGTCAGCTTGCCACCAGCATCGACGGCCGCGTCCAGGCCGATAATCCCTTTGGGAACCTTGACCCGTCCCATGGTTAAATGCGCCCGGAACGGCCGGTCCTCTTTCGGAAAACCAAGAGTAAAGAATTCCTCTTCCAGCTCTTTCTGCAAAGAAAGCAGCTGCCCCAGTTGCCCGGTTATTCCCAGCCAAATTATCCGGGGCCGGATCGCGTCCGGGAATGCCCCCAAACTACTGATCTCCAAAGCAAACGGCTGGGTAGCATTCGTCCTCCTGGCAATGACCCCGGAGATATTTGCTACGTCCTGCGCCGATATGTCACCGAAAAACTTCAAGGTCAGATGGATCCCTTCCGGCCGCACCCAGCGAATCACCCCCTGAATGTTTTTTTTTAAACGGTTTTGCATCGCCTGGATATTTTCAAGAACAACCCCCGGAGGATCAATGGCCAGAAAGGCGCGGATATTTTTATTTTCACTCATGGTTCGCCTCCCCGGTCAGGTATCGCTTCAGCATGAGCAGCGCTGCCTGCGACGCAATGATCTTGACGCGGCGGCGATCCCAGCGGTAAGAGAACTTTCGACAGAAGGTTTTCGCGCCGTCGGCAAGGGCGATAAAGACGGTCCCTACCGGCTTGGCCTCCGAGCCCCCGTCAGGACCGGCGATTCCCGTCGTCGCCAGCCCCAGGTCCGTACCGGCAAGCTTCCGTACCCCTTCCGCCATGAGACGGGCCGTCTCTTCACTCACGGCGCCGTGCTTTTGGAGGATATCTTCCGTAACCCCGAGGAGATCCGTTTTTGATCTATTGCTATAGGTTACAAGCCCCCGCTCCAGATACAAGGAACTGCCCGGGATATCCGTCAGGCGATCGGTAATCAACCCGCCGGTGCAGGACTCGGCAACGGAGACCGTACGTCCCTGTTCTCTGAGCAGCCCGGCCACGACCCCTTCCAGGGTTTCCTCGTCATAGGCAAAGATATATGAACCGAGGCGTCTGTGGATCTCCTCCTCCGCTTTTTTTACCCTTAACCAGGCTGCGACTTCCACGGCATCTCTCGCGGACAACACCAGATGATTCTCCGGGAAACGGGGGTAGAAACCGATCCTGATCCCCGGCTGATCTATCCCGGCTACCGCCTGGTCTACCGCCGCTTCGCCGAGACCGAAGATCTTCAAGGTCCGGACCGCCGGATATTGCGATTCCTCGGGAAAAGAGCGGCGAAAGAGAGGAAGGACGACTTCCGGCAACATTCTTTTTACCTCGACCGGGACGCCCGGAATGACAGCAAGGACCTTTCCCTGGACCTGCAGGGAAAAACCAGCAGCCGTTCCCACGGGATTATCAAGTATTTGAGCTCCCTGGGGAAACACCGCCTGTTTGGCATTGTTCTGGGTCCATTTCCAACCGTACCTGGCAAAGATCTCCTTGATATGATTCAAAACCACTTCGTCCGTATAGAGCGGCAAGTTGAAAGCCCTGGCCACCGCGGCAGTTGTAATGTCATCGGCCGTCGGGCCGAGACCGCCGGTAATGACAACGGCATCCGTCAAGGGCAGGACGAAATCAAGAGCCTTCTTGATCATCGCCTCGTCATCTCCCACGGACAGGGTTGCCGCAACCTGCCAGCCCTGGAGATGGAACTGGCGGGCAATGAGCGCGGTATTTGTATCCTGGATGCCGCCGCTCGTCAATTCGTTACCAATGGTAATAATACCGGTCTTCAAATCATCTCCCTGTCCTGCTCACAGATTCCCATAGCGGATCAGGATGTGCAGGATTACATTTGCGTAAATGCCCGCCGCGACGTCGTCCATAACAACCCCGTATCCACCGGGCAAGTGCTTCTGGAAGAAATTGGCGGGAAAGATCTTTACAATATCAAAAAAACGAAAGAGCGTAAACCCCGCCAGCAGGTGGGGAACCGTAGGAAATACGAGGAACATCGCCCAGAGGAAACCCGTCCATTCATCAATGACGATCCGGGAGGAATCCTTCTCCTGGAAAATAATTTCCGCCTCCTGAGACGCATAAAAGGCCAGAAAAGTAAAGGCAACCGCAGTTACAAGGTACAGCGGCCAGGACAGGGGTGAGAGGACCAGATACAGGGGGATGGCGGCGACGGTTCCCGCCGTTCCCGAAGCAAAAGGGAAATACCCGCTGCCGCAGCCTGTGGCAATGACCTTGATCAGGGATTTGTTCAGGGATCACCTCACCCAATTGGTCGGTCAAGCTATCCCCTTTTCTCCCGTGTGTCAACAGGAAATCCCCCGACAACAGAACATTCGTTCTATCAAGGTTCCTCCCATGAAAGATTTACTCTTCAGGCTTCACTCCTGGCTCCGGACCATCGTCCATATGGACGGCGACGCTTTTTTGCCCCCTGCAAAAAGGCAATCAATACGGAGTTATTGGGAAATACATCATTACAGGAGGGGAGCGGGGCATCGTGGCCTGCGCCATTCACTCTGCTAGAAGGCCGGGAATCAAACGGGGAGAGTCTCTCCAAGAGGCCAGACGCTATTAATTGGCCCTTGCGAGGATGATAGCATTCCCCAGGAAAACCAGTTTTGACGCAGTCTGGCGGGAAGCAGGGCGAACCTGCCAATAAGGGGGCAGACCCGGCTCTGCGGAGATAACAACCGCAGACACCTGGGTCTGCCGATCTTCCAACTTCCCCGAAAAAGCGCCGACAATTCGTCTACGGCAGCGAAGACAGATAAGAACGAAGATTAACCTTCTTGTTATTTAAACCAAGCTTGTTCCGGATGTGATTCCGGTGCAGATCAATGGCGCTCTTGGAAACATTCATGATCGTAGCGATTTCCTTGGTCTTCTTCGCATCTCTGATGAGGCTGGCCACCTGAATTTCTTTGGGAGTGAAACCCAGGTACGTCGAGGTCAGCTTCATGAGGAAAGGAGATATGATTTCTCCAAGGTGCATATCGATGATATCCACCAGAATCGCCTGGGTTTCATTCAAGGGGGTGGACTTAAGTTTCCCGACATAAGGCAGGACCAGTTCCTTGACATTGGCGATAACTCTGACCCCGACTTCGTTCTTGTCATCCTCCCGATGCTTCAACAGCACCTTGAGAGCGGCATTGAGTTCTTCGAGAGATTTGGCGGTAGCCTCCAGTTCCATTTCCCGTCTCTTCAGGGCCTCCTCAGCGACCTTTTTCTCTGCGTTTTGCTGTTCCAGTGCTTTATTAACCCTGAGCAGCTCCGCTACTCTTTCCTCACCCTTCTTCTCCGTTTCTTCTTGACCTTTACGAATCATTTTTCTTCCTCCTCAATTATTTAAGATAATGCTGTTCATGGCCTGTATCCCTTTGTTTCATTTACTACGAGGTTAATCATATGTAACTTGTTTGATAACACGCCTTTTATACCAGCCCTAATCTGTTGCTATTGATACAAGACAGCAGGCAAAAAATCAAGATTTTTTTAGAATAATATTACTATAGAACATAAAGTGGGATATTTTTCAGCAATCGAAATAATTTCATGATTTTATGATTGACAGCCGCAAGCCTTTCCGATAGTAGTCCAAACAAAATATAAGCAGGTTTGCAGTTAAAAGGTTCCTGATTAATACAGGGAATGTTTGCTCGTCGGAGATGTCAAAGGGATAGTGAAATGAAAAAAGTGTTTGTCGCAATCATGCTGATTTCAACCGTCGCCTTTGCCGCTAACGTCCAGGCGGAAAACGCTACGATCTTCAAAATCGGAGAGGACATCACGATTGAAGAAGGGGTGCGGATAAATCATGTCTTGGCAATTAACGGCCAGATCACGGTCTCAGGGACTGTCGAGGGAAACGTTATTGCTATTAACAAATCCATTGTTCTGACCAGAAAGGCCGTGGTCAAAGGGAATATCTTAACCATAGGCGGCGTCATTGTCAGGGGTAAGGGGGCGGAGGTTCAGGGAACGATCACGGCGATTAACTCCTCAAACATCTCAGACGCTATCACCACAGTTTTAAGTGGTGAATGGGAAGGTTGGTCTTGGGTATTCGCAATTATTTCCCTTACCATCTTCTTCAGCGTATTGATCATTGCCGTCCTGATTGTAGTCCTGATACCCAAACCCGTCAGGGTCATTGCGGCTTCCATTCAGGAAGAAACTGTAAAGATTACCCTCTGGGGCCTTCTGGGAATGGTGTTGGTTGTACCATTGGCTATTTTGTTGACCGTCTCCGTCATCGGCATTGTGCTGATACCTTTGGAGATGATCCTGATTGTTTCCGCGGGGCTGCTGGGTTTCATCGCCATGTCCCAGATTCTCGGGCAAAAACTATATGCATTGTTTAAGAGACCTCCCCAGCACATTATCAGGGAAACATTCTGGGGGCTGGTCGTCTTGTGGTTAATCGGCTGGATACCCTACATAGGTTGGATGGTCAAGGTCCTTGCCCTGATGATGGGTCTGGGTGCCGTCATCTATACCCGCTTCGGCTCCCACTCGCCCAAAAGGCAACAGCCCGCCTTCAAGTCTGCCCCTTGAATACGGCCAACGGCCTATGTCCCCTCCTCGCAATCTCAGGCGAGGCGCTTCAGGGCATCGACAAGCTCCCTCACGGATTGGGCCGACTCATTCAGGGCTGACATTTCCCCCTCCGTCAGGCGAAGCGGTATGATCTCTTCAACGCCCCCTTTGCCTAATTTTACCGGAACGCCAACAAACAGGTCTTGAATACCATACTCCCCCTGGAGAAAAACTGCACAGGGGAGGATTTTTTTTCGGTCTTTGAGAATTGCCTCGGCCATCTCTACCGCCGCTGACGCTGGGGCATAGAAGGCGCTGCCCGTTTTCAGAAGGCCGACGATTTCCGCCCCCCCGTTACGAGTTCTGTCAACCAGTGCCTCGATACGCTCAGGGGAGAGGAATTCGGGCAACGGAATACCGGCAACAGTTGAATAGCGCGGCAGGGGGACCATTGTATCGCCATGACCACCCAGGACGGTGGCGTGAATATTCTCCACCGATACCTGCAATGCCATCGCAATGAAGGCCCGAAACCGCGCCGCATCGAGGACGCCCGCCATACCTATCACCCTGTTTCTCGGAAAACCGCTAACCTCGTAGGCAACATGACACATCGCATCCAGGGGATTACTGACAATGATCAAGATGGCTGCCGGCGAATACCTTACCACTTCCTGCACCACAGATTTCATGATCCGGGAATTGATTGTCAGGAGGTCATCCCTGCTCATACCGGGCTTGCGGGGAACACCCGCCGTAATGATGACGATATCCGATCCTGCCGATTCTTCATAGCTGTTCGCTCCTATGATTGTAGAATCGTGTTTCTCAATGGGGGCCGCCTCGGCAAGATCCAGGGCCTTTCCTTGAGGGATGCCTTCCAGGACGTCTATCAGGACAACATCGCATAATGCCTTCTCCACAAGCCGCTGGGCGACCGTCGCCCCCACATTTCCCGCCCCAATAACCGCTACCTTCTTGTCCATGATACACCTTCCACAGGTTTAATGGCGCTTCATAATGTCGCATCATTTCATTGTCAAGATGTTTTTTGTATCTTGGTCGTTCCTTAATTTTTTCTTGAAGTATCGTCGTCACTTCGCTATATGCCAATGAACGCTGTCAAACCATGACTCAATGAGGTAATCTGCCGTGTTGCATAAAGATCTCGAACGGATTTTTCATCCCCGCCGCGTCGCTGTTGCCGGGGTATCGACGGAGGGTTTCGGCTTCGGCCGGGGAATTTTTCTTTCGCTTTTATCCATGGGTTTTGAGGGAGAGCTTATCCCCGTCAATCCCCGGGGAGGGGAAATACTGGGGAGGAAAATATGTCGAAGTATCGATGAAATCTCCGGGAATATAGATTTTGCGATTATTGCCGTGGCCGCATCGCAGGTACCGGAAACCCTGGAACAATGCCTGGCAAAGGGGGCCCTGGGGGCCGAAATCATTTCCTCCGGTTTTCGGGAGTTAGGAACGCCGGATGGCGTTGCCCTGGAAGACGAGATTCGCACCATAGCCCGCAGAGGGATTCGAGTCATCGGTCCTAATTGTTTCGGCATTTATTGTCCCCGTAGCGGGCTCACCATGCTTCCCGGACCGGACCTGTCCAGAGAGAGCGGTCCCGTCGCCTTCATTTCCCAGAGTGGAGGCATGTCTATAGATTTTGCCTTCATGGGCCCTTGGACAGGCGTCCACTTCAGCAAGATGGTCAGTTTTGGCAACGGCGCCGACCTGCGGGAGACGGAGTTGCTGGAGTATTTCAAAGACGACGACGAAACGGGCATCGTAGCCCTGTATGTGGAGGGGGTGGAAGACGGGGAGCGATTCCTCAGGGCCCTTCGGGAAACATCGGCGGTCAAACCCGTCGTCGTTTATAAGGGTGGGCTGTCGGAGGCGGGGCAACGGGCGGTAACAAGCCATACCGCCTCTATGGGAGGAAGCCGGGTTATCTGGGAAGCAGCCCTCCGCCAGGCGGGGGCGATTCAGGTCCAGAGCCTCGAAGAAATGGCTCAGACCTGCCTCGCTTTTTCCCTGCTGCCCCCCCGGATTTACCGGGGAATCACCGTTGCCGGCGGGGGCGGCGCCCTGGGTGTGGCTGCCTGCGACATGGCGGAAGCTTACGGTCTGTCCCTTCCCCATCTAGAGGGAGATGTTTATGAGGCCGTATTATCCTGTTTGCCTAAACCCGGATCCAGCGCCGCCAATCCTATCGATATCGCCAATCCCTATGTTGCCCCGCGCATGATCCGGGAGGCATTGATCCAGGCGGCAAAAGATGAGCGGGTGGATATCCAGATCCAGGCGCCCCTGCTCTATCATTTCAAGGCCCTGAGCACCCTGATGGGCGTGAAGTCTTTCCAGGAAATCACCCCTTATCTCGAAATGGCCGCTGCCGCAAGAGAAGTAACCGATATCACCGGAAAACCCGTGGTGGTAGTCCTTCCCAATCCAAGAAGAGGGGAGAAAGATATGGATGTGGAAGAACTGCTCCGACGGGCAAGAAGGGCCTTTTTAGAAAGAGGAATTCCTGTTTTTGACGTGCTGGCAGACGCCATGCGGGCAATCCATCATGTATCTGCATATGCAACCGCCCACAGACGACAGGATTAGTGAGCAGTAACCAGTGGGCATTGGCTGTGGCGATATTTTGTAATCAGGTTATTGTCACTCCCCGGAACGGGGAAGGACAGTATTTTGGCTTTTTGCGAATGCGTCATTTGTTTAGAGGTATCCCTGAATGAGAATTATCTACGCCGCCGATATTCATGGTGCCTTTGAGCGGGTCAAAACCCTCCTGTCGGAGACCGTAGCCGATATGTACATCATCTCCGGAGATCTTATCGACATCCCCTTCTACCACATGAACACGGCCATCAACTACCACGAATTGCAATCATTCTTACACGGCCTGCGCCTCCGGATGGGCAAGGAGGGGATGCTCATCGAGGATTTTGTGGACGAGCTGCTGGAAATGCCGGATATTTCCGCCGACATCGAAGAGCAGGGGACAAAATACCAACAGTACACCATCCGTGCCCGTCGGGTGCTACAGCAGAAATACAAGGTCATGGAGAACATCATGGCGTTCAAGCAGAAGACCCCGGTCTTCTGCTTGCCGGGAAACTATGACATGGATCTTAAATACACTTCCCTCCATGATCGGGACTTGCACCTCCACAGCTACGACGTCGAAGGCCTGAAAATTGCCGGTTACGGCGGGGCGGATACCTGGACACCCGGCATTCCCCAGCGTTATGTGGTGCCCTACCGCAGCGGCATCGGCATTGCGGACAGCGTGAATGAGATGTTCACCTTTTTCAAGGGCGCGAATCCCGATATCGTCGTCACCCACCAGCCAGCCCACGGCATCCATGACCGGGTTACCCAGTTCGGCACCTCCGGTTCTCCGGCCCTGCGCAATTTCTGTGACAATCAGCCCGTCCTGGCCTGCCTGACCGGACATATTCACGGCGACTGGGGATTTCAGGTCAGTGAGGGGACGATCCACCTGAATCCCTCCAACTTCGGCGAGGTTACCCTCCTGACCGGCGGGGTGTCGGAGGGGGGGTGCTTCTATGTCCTGGAAATCGAAGACCGGGTAATTCGGAAGGTCGTCTTCAAAAAACTGGTGGAGGACCGGGTCTACGATATTGCCGATTATTACCGGGAGCAGGGGCGATGGATCGAAAAGATCATCGACCGGGAGCGGTACAATGCCCTGAAGGCGGGTGAGAATTTCGACATGAAGGTCAAAAAGTTTTCCCACATTCCGGAGATCCAGCTCTATAAAGACATCAAGCAGTTCTACCGGATGTTCCAGACGGAGGAAACGGAAGATCGCCTGGATAAGATGGAGGAGGTGGCACGCCTCATTGAAGACCGGATCGAGGACGACATCGGCATGGACGTAGTGGGCTCGACCAATATGGGCCTCTGCCAGACCGGATCGGACATCGATTTTGTCCTCTACATCCGTTGCGATCCCGAGGGGAAAGTCGATCTTAACGAGTGCGAACAATACCGGAAGGCCCAGGTCATCCTCGATGAGGTCCTTAGGCCGGAATACGCCTTTCAGATCATGGACTGCATTGACCTGGGGGTGGTGGAAAAATCCATCCGGGAGAAGAATTACGAATGCGACATGACCCAGCGTTTCGTGGCCTACCGGGCCATTTGCCGCCCCATCAATTACCGGGTAATCGCCCCGGTAGAGGATCTCCTCAACGGGGACATGGAGTTCCGGTCCGAATTGGAGGGAAGCATCCGTTCCTACTTCAAGATCTTCATCAACACCTCCCAGCACACCCGCTCCTTCGAGAAATACGAAAGCCGCATCAAGGCCATCGGTATCAAACTCCCCGAAGCCATGCGCCAGAAGATCAGGTCTTACCTCCAGCGGGATGAATAAATAACACACAAAAATGCTTGACAGCAAGGTGTGCCTGATATAGGAGCAGCGAAATGAATGAACGTTCATTCATTTCGCCGAGGGATTGAATCATGCAGTGTTTAGATAAGCGCACCGAAATCATGACCGTGGCCATGAAACTCTTGGCGGAGCAGGGTTTCCATCGGGTTCCCATGTCCATGATCGCCGCCAAGGCAAACGTGGCAGTAGGAACCATATATCTCTACTTTGCCGGGAAGGATGAGCTGATCACCGAGCTTTTTAAAGAACTGGAAAATAAAATTGTCGGGACGATCCGGGCAGGATTTCCCACCGCGGGACCTATCCGGGAACGATTTCTGTACCTCACCGGTAAGATCCTCCGGTTTCTCATAGAAAATCCTCTTAGTTTTCGCTATATTGAACAGTTTATGAATTCTCCGTACGGCATCTCCATGCGGAGGGACAGATTATTGGGCAAGACGGGCCCCAACGGCATCTTCATGGCCCTTTTTGAAGAGGCCATCGCCGACCATGTTGTCAAAGACATCCCCGTCATTGCTCTTTTTTCCCTCACCATCGCCCCGTTGATCTTCCTGGTGCGGGATCATATTCTCGGCTTCGTCACCCTGGATGAGGCCTTGATCCGGCAGACTACGGAGGCCTGCTGGGACGCCGTCAAGAGGTGATCCCATGTTATATTTATTTTATGATTGAGGTGCCGCATGCAAATCAGTAACAAGACCAAGCAAATCGCCTCCGCTGTGTTGCTTTCCGGATTCCTGCTTCTGGGCGGTTGCGGGCAACCTTCCAATACCGGTAAAGGGCCCGGCGGGACTCCCGAAGTAGCCGTGGTGACAATTCAACCGCAGCAGGTGGTGGTCACAACAGAATTGTCCGGCCGGACCGCCGCCAATCTCATTGCCGAAGTGCGTCCCCAGGTGGGGGGCATCATCCAGAAGCGTTTGTTTACCGAGGGCGCCGATGTCAAGGCCGGCCAAGTCCTCTTTCAGATCGACCCCGCTCACTTCCATGCCGTCCATGACAATGCCCGGGCCGCCCTCGGCAGGTCCGAGGCCAATCTGTCGGCGATCCGGCTGAGGGCCGATCGCATGCGGGAACTGGTGGCCGATAAGGCGGTCAGCCAGCAGGAATACGACGATGCGGCGGCGGCCTTGAAACAGAACCAGGCGGACATCCTGTTCTGGAAGGCGACGGTCGAGACGGCCAGCATCAACCTGAAATACACATCCGTCACGGCCCCTATTTCGGGCCGCATCGGTAAATCCAACGTCACGGCAGGAGCCCTGGTAACGGCCAATCAGCCCCTGCCCTTGGCGACAATTCAGCAACTGGACCCCATGTACGTCGATGTGCCCCAATCCTCTACGGAAGGGCTGCGCCTGCGGCGCCGCGTTGCCGAAGGCCACCTCCATCGCAACGGGCTGGTCAGGGAAAAGGTACGCCTGACTCTGGAAGACGGCACCAAATATCCCTGGGAAGGGGCACTGCAATTCCGGGACGTCACCGTCGACCCGACCACCGGATCTGTGATCCTGCGGGTTGTCTTTCCCAATCCCAAGGGCATTCTCCTGCCCGGCATGTTCGTCCGGGCGGTAGTGGAAGAAGGGGTCAGCAAGGACGCCCTCCTGGTTCCCCAGCAGGCCGTATCCCGGGATCCCAAGGGGAACCCCCTCGCGCTTATTGTCGATGCCGGGGGGAAGGTCCAGCAACGCATGCTCACCATCGATCGCGCCATCGGGAATCAATGGCTTGTTTCCGAGGGGTTGGCCCCCGGCGAGCGGGTGATCGTCGAGGGGATGCAGAAGGTGAAGCCCGGCGCCTCCGTGAAGGTCGTTCCGTTTGACGAAAATGCGGGGAAAACGGTTGGGGAAGCCAAGCCGGCGGCCCCGCCGTCGTCAAAAACAAACTGACGGAGGTCCGTGATGCTATCGAAATTCTTCCTGGATCGTCCGGTTTTCGCCTGGGTCATCGCCATCGTCATGATGGTCCTGGGGGGATTGGCCATCTATAACCTCCCTATCTCCCAATATCCCCCCATCGCCCCGCCGTCCATCGCCATCGACGCCTTCTATACGGGAGCCTCCGCTGAAACAGTGGAAAACAGCGTCACCCAGATCATCGAGCAGAAGATGACGGGCT
The DNA here is from genome assembly GCA_025355725.1 of Syntrophus sp. (in: bacteria). Classification (GTDB taxonomy): domain Bacteria; phylum Desulfobacterota; class Syntrophia; order Syntrophales; family UBA8958; genus UBA8958. The sequence continues at coordinate 9,455 of JANXZC010000161.1, read as the reverse complement.
TCGACGACATGCTGTATCTATCCGGCACAAGCGATTCCGCCGGGGCCGCCCGGGTTGAATTGACATTCAAACCGGGTACCGATCCCGATCTGGCCTGGACTAAGGTACAAAACAAACTCCAGCTAGCCATGACAAGCCTGCCGGAAGCGGTTCAGCGCGCGGGGGTCACGGTTAGTAAATCCACACGTAATTACCTGATTATCGTGGGTCTCATCTCCGAAGACGGCAGCATGGACGGCAATGATCTTAGGGACTATGCCCAGTCCAACCTGGAAAAGGTCCTGGCCCGCGTCCCTGGCGTCGGCGAGGTCCAGAATTTTGGCAGCCAGTACGCCATGCGCGTCTGGCTCAACCCCGAAAAGCTTACCGATTACCGCCTGACTGTAGAGGATGTTATCCTAGCACTGAAGACCTACAACGTTGAGGTTTCCGCCGGACAGTTCGGCGGGGTGCCGGCGGTGAAGGGCCAGCGCTTGAACACCTCCATCATCGTCCAGAACCTCCTCAAAACCCCGGCGGAGTTTGCCGCCATCCCCATCCGCACCAATCCCGACGGCGCCGTCGTCCGCGTCCGGGACGTGGGCCGGACGGAGCTGGGGGCCGAATCCTACGATGTCGAGGGCTTTTATAACGGCAAACCTTCCGCCGCCCTCGCCATCCGTCAGGCCCCCGGCGCCAATGCCCTGGATACGGCCGACGCCGTCAAAAAGAAACTGGCGGAGATGAGCCGCTATTTTCCGCCGGGGATGAAGGTTGTCTATCCCTACGACACCACCCCCTTTGTACGAGTGGCCATCAATGAAGTAGTCAAGACGCTCTTCGAAGCCATCTTGCTCGTATTCCTGGTCATGTGGCTGTTCATGGGCAATCTCCGGGCTACACTCATCCCGACCATCGCCGTGCCCATCGTGATCCTCGGGACCTTCGCCGTCCTGGGGGCCTTCGGGTTTTCCATCAATATGCTCACTATGTTTGCCATGGTCCTCGCTATCGGTCTGTTGGTAGATGATGCCATCGTCGTAGTGGAAAACGTGGAAAGGATCATGTGTGACGAAGGACTTTCGCCACGGGACGCCACGGCCAAGTCCATGGAGCAGATCACTCCGGCCCTGATCGGCATCGGTCTGGTCCTCGCAGCGGTCTTCGGCCCCATGGCCTTTTTCCCCGGCTCAACGGGGGTCATCTACCGCCAGTTCTCGGTCACCATCGCCGCGTCCATGCTCCTGTCCGTGGTCGTGGCCTTGATCCTTACCCCGGTGCTTTGCGCCTCCCTCCTGAAACCGGTAGCCTGTGGACATCAAGCCTCTGAAAATACGGTGTTTTTCCTGCGCCCGCTTTTCCGTTGGTTCGACCGTGCCTTTTTCGGGCTGCGAGACCGCTATCTGCACGTCGTCGGCCGCGTCCTTTCACGAAAAAAGCGTTATATGGCTGTTTTTATTATCATTGTCATCTGTCTGGGGTTTCTTTTTATGCGAATGCCGACAAGCTACATCCCTGATGAAGACCAGGGGATTCTCTTCGCTCAGATCCTCATGCCGACGGGGGCCACCATGGAGCAGACACAAGCGGTAGCCAACGAAGTCCAACACTATTTTCGGGAAAAAGAAAAAGAAGCGGTGGAATCGTGCATGACCATCGCCGGCATCGGTTTTTCCGGGAGAGCGCAGAACAACGGCTTGGTGTTTATCAAGTTGAGAGACTGGCACCTCCGCAATCGACCGGACCTGCGGGTAAAGGCCGTTGCCGGCCGGGCCATGGGGGCCTTTTCCCGGATCCGGGGCGCCCTGGTCTTCGCCTTCCCGCCGCCGCCCGTCATCGAGATGGGCAACGCCCGGGGGGTTGATTTCCAGTTGCTGGACCGGGGCGGCCTCGGCCATACCGCCCTGATGAACGCCCGCAATCAACTCCTGGGCATGGCGGCGAAGGACCCGCGGCTGGTGAATGTCCGGCCCAACGGCATGGAGGATGTCCCCCAGTTCCGGATCGATGTGGACTGGGAAAAGACGGGGGCCATGGGAATCCCCTTGTCTTCCATTCACAATACCATCGCTGCGGCCTTCGGAGGTTCCTATGTCAATAATTTCATCCAGGCCGGCCGGGTCAAGAAGGTTTACGCTCAGGCCGACGCCCCCTACCGCATGCTTCCTCAGCATCTGGAGAAGCTTTACGTCCGTAACGCCGCCGGGCAGATGACGCCCTTCGCCTCCTTTGCCTCCACCCGCTGGGCGACGGGTTCTCCCCGGCTGGAGCGCTTCAACGGCTTTCCGTCCCTGAATATCTGGGGCGAACCGGCGCCGGGAAGAAGTTCCGGCGAAGCCATGCAGGCCATGGAAGAGATCACGGCCAAACTGCCCCAGGGGATAGGCTTTGACTGGTCCGGCCTTTCCTTCCAGGAGCGGATGGCCAAGTCTCAGGCGCCTCTCCTCTACGCCTTTTCCATCCTCGTCATCTTCCTTTGCCTGGCGGCCCTCTACGAAAGCTGGCCGATCCCCATCGCCATCCTCCTTGCCCTGCCCCTGGGGGCCATCGGCGGCGTCATCGCCTCGAGTCTGCGGGGGATGTCCAATGACGTCTATTTCCAGATCGGCCTTTTGACCACCCTGGGATTGACCACCAAGAACGCCATCCTCATCGTCCAGTTCGCCAAGACCCGGGTGGAAGAAGGGACGGGCCTCATCGAGGCAACGATCGAGGGGGCAAAACTGCGCTTCCGTCCCATCGTCATGACGTCCCTGGCCTTCGGGTTCGGCGTCCTGCCCCTCGCCTTGGCCACCGGCGCCGGCGCCGGGGCCATGACCGCCATCGGCACCGGCGTGTTGGGAGGAATGATCACCGGCACCGTCCTGGTGGTTATCTTTGCTCCCCTCTTCTACGTGCTGATCGAAAGACTTTTCGGCAAACGCCGACCGGGTGAAACTGATGGGTCAGGCGGCGCTAAAACAATCCTTCAGGTGTTAATGGAAAAGTTCCCGAGCAAGCGCCGGAAAGGTGAAACCGCCGGGACTACCGCCACAAACCCGATGAGAGAGGCATGACATGAAAATAGACTCTCTGCTTATCCTCTGGATCATAATCCTGCTGCTGGGGGGGTGCACGATGGCCCCGAAATATGAGCGCCCGGCAGCTCCCGTTCCAAACCAATGGCCAACCGGCGCGGCCTACAAGGGAACGAAGGCTGACGCGACAGCGCCTACAATGCAGGATTTGCCGTGGCAAAAGTTCTTCACTGATGAACGCCTGCAAAAGATCATCGCGACGGCCCTGAAGAATAACCGCGATCTGCGCCTGGCGGCCTTAAATGTCGAGAAGGCCCGGGCCCTTTACGGCATCCAGCGGGCCGAACTATTTCCGACCGTCAACGCTGTCGGCGCCGGAAGCAAGGGGCGGGTGCCGGCGGACCTTTCCTATACGGGCCAAGAAACGACCGCCCAGCAGTACAGCGTCAATTTCGGCATCAGCGCCTGGGAAATAGACTTCTTCGGCCGCATCCGGAGTCTGAAGGATCGGGCGCTGGAAGAATACTTCGCCACGGATCAGGCCCGCCGCAGTGCCCAGATTCTCCTGGTGTCCGCCGTGGCCAACGCCTACCTTAGCCTGGCTGCGGACCGGGAAAGTTTGAAACTGACCACCTCCACTCTCGATGCACAGGAGCATGCCTATAAACTGATCCGGAGGCGTTGTGACGTGGGACTAGCCTCCGAAATCGACCTCCGGCGCGCCCAAAGCCAGGTCGATACGGCCCGGGGAGACGTAGCCCGCTACACCCAAATGGCCGCCCTGGATGAAAACACCTTGCAGCTTATTGTCGGTTCTCCCGTGCCGCCGGAGCTCCTGCCGCCGGAATTGGGCAAAGTCCGTCCGCTCCGGGATATTTCCCCAGGCTTGTCCTCGGAACTGCTCTTGGGCCGTCCCGACGTTCTGGCGGCGGAACACCGTCTCCGGGCAGCCAATGCCAATATCGGCGCCGCCCGCGCCGCCTTCTTTCCCCGCATCTCCCTAACAACTACCTTCGGCACGGCCAGCGCCGATCTGTCGGGGCTCTTCCGAGACGGATCCAGCACGTGGAATTTCGCGCCCCAGATTATCGTCCCGCTTTTCGACGCCCGCTTGTGGTCGTTGTATGATGCCACGAAAGTGGAAAAGGATATAACTATAGCCCAGTATGAAAGGGCAATCCAGGCAGCCTTTCGGGAAACGGCCGACGCCCTGGCCGTCCAGGGCACGGTGAACCGCCAGATCGAAGCCCAAGAATCACTGGTTACCGCTTTTGCCGAAACCTACCGCCTCTCCGTCACCCGCTACACGAAGGGCATCGACGGCTATCTGAGCGTACTCGATGCACAACGTTCTCTCTACGGCGCTCAAAAAGGGCTGATCAACCTTTATCTTTCCCGCCTCGCTAATGACGTTGTCCTTTACAAGGCCCTGGGCGGAGGTGCATGAAGTCCCATAAATACATGGACTGCATTGACCAGGGAGTAGTGGAAAACTCGACAATATCCATTCAAGACATTGGTTGGCCGGGATTTATTTACCGCAGCACTTCTTGTATTTCTTGCCGCTACCGCAGGGACAGGGGTCGTTCCTGCCAATCTTGGGAGATTCTCTTTTTACCTGCTTGGGCTTTACCATCTCGCCGTCTTTGAAATACCATCTCCCTGCCACTTTTTCAAAAACGGCCAGCTCATGATGCTGAAGACGCTTATTTTCCATAGAAAAACCGGCGATGAATTCAACTGTTCCCTGATCATCCCCGGGGCCTCCCGCCTCGGTCTGAACAATCTCAAGCCCGTTCCATACGGATGATTTCGACCATTTCAAAGCGCCCTCCTCATCCCAATCTACCCTGGAATCGGGGTGTATGGTATCGTGAATATACGCTATTTCCTGTAACGCGTAGGCGCTGTATCGCGAACGCATCAACTGCTCCGCCGTTTCCGGATGCCCTTCCCCTTCTATGAAAGGTTCACAGCATCTATCGTAAGTATTGCCTGAGCCGCATGGACAATCCATTTATTTCTCCTCCTGATGCTTACATAAAGCCAGCTTAAATATTTTGATCATTTTCGTATTTCCTTATCTCAATAATCTCGCGCACAGTATCATATTTTAAACTAAAATCAACCAATACGGATGCGTATTTTATACCCCTTGACAGGCCTCCGAAATAGATGTTAGGTGGCGCCACTAATTATAAGGACAACAAGGCAACTATACGCTATGCGTCACCCCCTGATCAAAAAGATCGTCTTACTGTCGATGGCCGGCTTTTTCTTAGCTATTCTCGCCGTTGCCTTCCATCATCATGACCGCTCTTTTTTATTGACCTCGTGCTCCATATGCAAGGTAAAAACTTCAATATCCGGAACTTTCAGTAAGAACAAAATGGATTCCCCTCCGGCAGTGGCTGCAATCTCTCTTGATTCAGCGACGATCTTCCTTTCAGCGACTCTTGTCGCACCTGAAACCACAATCATCTTCATCTCTTCCCAGGTAGCTTATATCTACCCCAATAAGGCCCCCCCGGCCAGGTCTTAACTAACAATCCCATAGATTTTATTACGATTGCCGCCGCGACCGGTTTCAGGTTTTATGTGCGTCCTGGCAACCTTAATTATCATTGATAAATTTACCAATAAGAAGGAGAAAGAAGAATGAATTGTCCAATTTGTATTGTCCCATTGAATGTAGCAGAACGTCAGGGTGTCGAAATCGATTTCTGTCCGAAATGCCGGGGCGTCTGGCTGGACCGGGGCGAACTGGATAAGATTATCGAGCGGTCCACGCTGGAAACGCCCTCCCGTCCTTATCCTGAGCAGCGGTATAATGACGGTCGGAGTCAGCAGCCCTATGACAAGCATCACGATGAGCATCGCGGTGAACACCACCAGAAAAAGCGTGGTTTTCTCCATGATTTGTTTGATTGAAAGGTAGAAGGAGGTTGCATGGATACTCAACGCCGTAAAGTAAGGGTCGCCGTCCTTTCCGTCGTCTCGAACACAACCCTGGTGGCCATGAAGTTGGTTGTGGGCCTGATGATCGGGTCTGTCTCCATCATCTCGGAGGCTATCCACTCCGGCGTTGACCTCCTTGCCGCCATTATTGCGCTGTTCTCGGTTAAGACCTCCAGCATCCCGGCGGACAGCGAACACCCCTTCGGACATGGGAAAATCGAGAATATCTCCGGCACTATCGAAGCCCTCCTTATCTTTGTGGCGGCAATCTGGATCATCTTCGAGGCGGTGAAAAAGCTGATGAATCCGGAGCCAATCGAGGCCATCGGCTGGGGCGTCGGCGTGATGCTGATTTCAGCGGTTGTCAACATTATCGTATCGGAGATGCTTTTCAAGGTCGGCAGGGAAACGGATTCCGTTGCTCTACAGGCCGACGCCTGGCATCTGAAAACGGATGTGTACACCTCCGCCGGGGTTATGGGCGGTCTGGCCCTGATCTGGATCGCTCAGTGGATTTTCCCCGGTCAGGATTTCTTCTGGCTTGACCCGGTTGCCGCTCTGGGTGTTGCCCTGCTCATTATGAAAGCGGCTTATGATTTGACCACCCAGGCTGCCAAGGACCTCCTGGATGTTCATCTTCCCAAGGCGGAAGTGGAATGGATACGGCAGTGCATTGTCGAACAGGAAGGCGTCATTCAAGGCTACCACGATCTGCGGACGCGCAAGGCTGGGCATTTCCGTTTTATAGAGTTTCACCTGAAGGTAGATCCCCATATGTCGGTACTGGATTCCCACGCGATTGCAAAAGAACTGTCGAACAAGATCAAAGATCGCTTTCCCCATACAACCGTCACCATCCACATTGAGCCCTGTGACGGTGCCTGCAATGACAAATGCATCGCCGGATGCCTCCTGCCCGAGCAAAAAAACGGTAAAGGCAAGGCATAAATGAACATCCCAACGAAATATAACAAGATAAGGAAATTTACATGAAACGAACAATACTGTGTTTTCTCCTGGCAGCCATCTTTCTCTTTGGCTGTAGCGAGGGTTTGAAAGGAGTGGAATCCGACTTTACCATAAAAGTAACCGGCGGCGACCAGTTGCCGTTCAGCGGTCATTACACAATCGCCGGTACAGGGGCCATGCCCAAGCCTGTCCAGGTCACGGGCAAGGCCCCCGCAGAATTTGCAGGCAAGGGATTGGCGGCGGCCTGCGTCATTCGGAAAACTACTGCCGAGGGCACGCTGAAGGTGGAAATCCTGCACGGGAAAGAAGTCGTATCCACTGCGGAAACCACTGCCCCTTATGGGATAATTACCCTCGGTAAAATCCCTGATACAAATTCCATCATCAATCAGATCCTGGGAAAGATTTTGGGTTAGACGGGCAACGTCATCATGCCATCCCCCTGAACCATGGCATTAAGTTTGTCCCTCTTGACTTTCAAGAGATAAAAGGTAGAATCAGAGGCGTCTCAATAAACATAAGAGTAGGAGGTTGATGATGGAGCTGAGAGAGGCGATCAAAGGCCGGAGAAGTATCAGAAAGTTTAAGTCCACCGAAATTCCCCGCAGCCTGCTGGAAGAGATCCTGGCGGAGGCCCGCTGGTCGCCGTCCTGGGGAAACACACAACCCTGGGAACTATATGTGATCACCGGTCCGCCCCTGGGGGAACTCAAGCGGCTCAACAAAGAAAAGTCATTAAGCGGCGAGCTTCCTGCCCCTGATGTTCCCATGCCGGAGAAATGGCCGGAGGCGATGAAAGGCAGGTATGGAGAACTGGGAAGGATCGTTCTGGATACACTGGGAATTCCCCGGGAAGACAAGGAGGCCCGCAACCGCTATTATCTTGGCATGACGGGTTTGTTCGACGCCCCCTGCCTCCTCCTGGCCTGCGTGCCCCGGGATTTGCGGATGGAGTATGCCATGCTCGATATCGGGCTCATTGTCCAGACCGTCTGCCTCCTCGCTCATGACCGGGGCCTGGGGAGCTGCATCATGGCCGCCGCCGTACTTTATCCGGATTTACTGCGGAGCATCGCAGGCATCCCGGACGACCGCCGTGTTGTTGTCGGCGTGGCCTTGGGTTATCCGGACGACGCCTACCCCCTTAACAACTTCGCGCGGCCGCGTGCGAAAATGGAAGATTTCGCCCGCTGGGTGGATTGATTGGTTGTTCCCAAGTATGGCGACTTTTTGCGAGGGCACCATATAGTGGCTCTTTAGGAACATATTTATGGAACAAAAAAGCGCGTTCCCTTATGATCAGGATGTTGGTCCTTATAGCGGCTTTTGGTTCATACGTTTCATGGGTACTTCAGGTTCTGACAAGATGATCCCGGAAGTAATTCTCAACTTTAGCCGGGTTTTGTAAACCAACAAGGCGCAAATGTTCCTTTAATACTTTAGGAGTGCTCCTCCTCCCGCCGCTTAGCCCATGCGCCGGATCGTCCCAGTCAATGAGGCTCACTCGGTTTCCTTGCAGGATCATGTTATTGACGGTCCAATCGTTATGAGCAGGGTCTTGGATATCCCTGACTGCGGCTTCGATCTTTTCTCGCGACGGGTAAGCGCCATTGTACATTAAGAAGGTGATCAAATTGATCCCTGGTTTCCAATCATAAACCGTCAATGTCTGAGCATGTGGCGGCCATTTCGTCAAGGTCTTCGCTTCGTAGTTACTTGTGATTGTGTACTGCTCGCTGGTTCTGGGAGCAAGCCAATGCTTTCTTGTCAGGCCCTTTTTCTCTGATTCCAGAAGATAAATACTCGCCATTCCCTTATCAGAGGTGTGACGGGGAACTCTGCCGATAATTTTTGCTTTCCTGAAAATCAGATATTCTTCGATGGTCTTCCTCAAACTATTCTGTTCTTGACTCGCCTGTTTTTCCTCCGGAGGCGTCTCGATGATAATGTTATCTCCCAAGTCAAAAATAACATCGGCGACTTCCTTCCATCGAGGGCCAAACCAGTGGATGATATTCAAGGCCAAGACGACGCTGAAGCTTTCACATTCCCCCAACTTAAGGAGGTCTTCCGGAGCCACCTCCTTGTTAAGGAGAATAATATTTTCAAGGGAATCATTCGCTTTGCAAAGATCAAGCAATTGGGACCCTACTCTGGGGTATTCGGCATTATTGCCTTCGATCATCACACAGACACAGTCATAGTCATGGGCCGCCCTAAAAGAGAAGTATCCCTGGCTTGCACCGATATCCAGCATGCAGAACGGCCGGCGGTACTTATTCAAAACCTCCCGGATGATTTTATAACGTGCCTCCGTGTCGTGATTACCGCTTGCCTTTTTAACCACAACGCCATTGATGATGATATCTTGATATTGTTCCTGGCCATACTTGATGCCCTCGTAAAAAGGCATATTTGTATTTAAGCAGTATAATATATAATATTTATAGAAATAAAATTTGACATTTATGGCCGCATATGTTATAAACCACGGTAATTATGAATCATATGGAGAAGAAGCCATGATCCGTT
>JANXZC010000152.1 GCA_025355725.1 Syntrophus sp. (in: bacteria) | reverse complement strand
TCAGATCTTCAAAATCAGCCAAGCCACACAGCCGACCATGACTCTGGCCCTTTCCCCCGAGCCGGGGTATCCTGCCGACCTGCCCAAGATTCGTGAACTGGCGGACAACCAGATCAAAGAGGATCTCCTGCGCGTCCCCGGAATCTCCAACGTGGAGGTTTTCGGCGCTTGGCAACCTGAAGTTCAAGTGACAATCGATCCTGACAGGCTAAAGCGTTTCAGCCTGAGCCTGAGCGATATTATGGGGGCGCTTGCTGCACAGAACCAGAATATTCCTCAGGGGCTAATCATCCGTAAAGAAGGACAGTATTTATTCAAAACGGAAGGACAAATCAAAAAACCAGAAGAACTAAACAACTTGGTTATCGGCCAGAAAGAAGGAGGAACCATTCATCTGCGGGATGTGGCTGTGATTGAACCGGGCGTTCAGGAGCCCCAATCTGCTTACCGGGGCAATGGCCACGAGGCAATCGGCCTCAACATCCTAAGAGGTCAGACCGGACATATTCTGGATACAATCCAAGCGGCGGAAAACGCCCTGCCACAGCTCCGGGCCAAATACCCTTTCATTCATTTCGAGATCAGCTTCACCCAAAAGGAACTGATCACAAAGAGTGTGGATAATATGCTGGATGCACTCCGGGACGCCGTGATCATTACCGTGCTGGTCATCTTTCTTTTTCTGGGTAACCTGCGGACCATGGCATTGGTGGCCATCTCCATCCCCTTCACCTATTTGATCACCTTTGCCTTAATGTGGCTGTTTGGCTTCGAGTTTCACATGGTCACTCTAACAGGGGTGATCTTGGCCGTCGGGATGTTGTTGGACGATGCCATTGTTGTCGTCGAAAATATTGAAAGACACTATCGGGAAAGCGGGAAAGCGCTTGAAGCTGTGGTCGCCGGTGGTACTGAAGAGGTCATGCTGGCTATTTTTTCGGGAACCTATGCCACCGTGGTTGTCCTCGTGCCGGTTATTTTTATTGGTGGCTATGTGCAAACCGTCTTGAGGCCTATGTCTTTATCCCTCAGTATCGCTCTGGTAGCCTCCTATATTGTATCGGTAACCATCATTCCAATTCTTGCACCGGCCATCTTGAAGAAGACCCACAAACCTAACTGGCTGGAAGTCTGGATTAAGAAGGGGAGCGACCGTTTTATCAATGCTATACGCGATTTCTTTGTGAGCATACTGGACTTTGCCCTTCGGTATCGTCTTCATTTTATCCTGGCAGCTTTTGTGATCCTAATTCTCACAAATAAATTCGCCCAGCCATTGGTTGGTCAAAGCCTCCAGCCCCCCATGGATACCGGCATCATCAAGATCAACTTCGAGTCGGACAGCAATTCTTCCTTGTCACAGACTAATGCCATTCTGAAGCAGATGGAGACCATCATCAAAAAGCAGAAAGGACTTGTCTCCTTGAGTTCCACGTTGGGATCGGAACCATCAGTTGTCTCATTTGGCAGCGGCAAGAATCCGCAGCAGGGTAATATCAATATCAATCTGGTGGACCGATATAACCGGAAGGAGTCCATGTGGGAGATCGAAACAAACTTGCGCAATGAATTTCTTAAAATACCGGGGCTGAAATATGTTGATGTTTTCGATTACGGTGCCACACCCGTTTCGACGATCCGGGCCACGGTGGATGTAATGGTCACCGGACCTGATCCATCAGTTCTTTACACCATCGGCCGGGATATCGAGCACCGCTTGGGGGGCGTTGGCGGTCTAAAGTCGGTATCCCTGAGTTGGACTGCCGATAAAAAAGAGGTTAACTTTATCGCCGACCGTGAAAAATGTGCGCTTTATGGCATTTCTCCCAAAGAGATTGCAGCGCAAGTGCAGGCGGCCGTTCAGGGTGGGGTTGCCTCCATTTTCCGGATTCCCGGTGAGGATGGCTTCTTGATCCGTGTTCGCTATCGGGAGGCTTATCGAAATAACATCGCTGGGATGAGCACACTAAATGTTCATACGCCGGGTGGAGATGTCCCGCTTTCCGCACTGGGAAGCATCACCACAAACTATGTCCCCGCACTCCTTACACGGCAGAATCTTCAAAACAGTATAGATGTATTAGGCTACCGAGAGAAGGCGGCTGTTTCACATATCATGGATAACGTCCAGAAGGCGCTGGCTGGCATCAAGCTACCCCCTGGATATAAGCTGTCTCAGGAAGGAGATGCCAAGCAAGGCAAGGAATCCTTTGAT
>JANXZC010000148.1 GCA_025355725.1 Syntrophus sp. (in: bacteria) | reverse complement strand
GGACGTTCAGTCCATCCGGATCATGATGACCGCCGGTTGCGGGGGACCGAACCTGGGAATGGCCCTCGATGAACCGAAGGAAACGGACGAAGTGATTAAGGACAACGGCCTTTCCCTGAAGGAATTCCTTGATTACCTCCGTCGCTTTTTCTGTAACTTGCAGCATATTTATCTCCTTTAAAGGGTTAATGTTGACGGCTTCGTAAAAAGTCCGGATGCGGCGTTGCGCTGCATCCCTCGTCACTGCGGCGTACGTCAAGTACGCCTCGTTCCTCAGAATTTGCGCGCCTTGCCTGCGGATATTTTTACGAAGCCGTCGAAAATGTCCAATTTTTAGACTTTTTACGAGTCCATCAATGTTTGTTGTTCCCCTTGCCAATCCGCAAGGAGGATCTGTTTTCATAAGCTGTCAAAGAGGGCCTCCACCCGGGTGCGGATCTGCTCAACGTCGCCGTCGGAGTAGTCCGTTTCGATTTTCAAATAGGGCAGATTATGTATTTCTTTCGCATGGTTCATGATCTTGTAGGCCTCGATGTTGTAGGAATGACAGGCGTGGAGGACCACCTCGATAACCGCATCGGGTTGGAAGCGGGCGATGATCTTGTCCATTTCCGTCAGCCTCCTCAAATTGGGGGTCATGCAGGAGCAGGGGAGCTGGAGATAGCGGACGGCCACGGCGGCGATGGGATCGCCGGTATCCTCCTCGATGGCCGTCATAAAAGGCTTCATTCCCGTACAGGAATCCATGGCGACGACCACCCCTCCCGCCTCTTCGATGATCTTGTAAACCTTGGTCGAATCGCCGCCCACGGGGCAACCGGTGACCAGGACCCGGGGGGAGGAAGGCGTCCCGTAATAAACGCCTTTTTCTTCCCTTTCCTTAATCGTCCGGAATACCTCCTGAAAAATTGGCTGGAGGTCCTCCGTCGTGGCCACCTGGGCCAGAAACGCCAGTTCGTATGTCTCGCTCCACTTCAGGAGGGACGGCTTTTTTGCCGCATAGTCAAAGACCCTGTTCATCAGGGCGTTTTTGACATTCGTCGCCTTGATTTCCGCTTCTATCCGCTCCGAGGTAGCCTCCGTTTTAAAGGTTTTCTCCAGAAACCCTTTCAGTTTTGTGATCATCGCCGCCCAGTTGGCCTGGGCTTCCTCCTCGTCGGGAAGCTGGGGAAGATCCATGACGAACATGGGTTTATAATGTGAAATGAGTTCGAACATCTTCTTCTTCCCATCGCACGTGGTTTCCGCCACTACGGCGTCGGAAATGCCGAAGAAAGGGCAGGAATCGGTGATGATGAATCCGTAGCTCGACTTGATGAGAGGGCAGAGATTGGCGGGCAGGACCGCTTCCGCCGCGGCAATCGTCTTGTTGGCAAAGGCGCAGAGGATGGCCGGGACGGCCCCGGCAGCGCGGATTACCTCCATGGGGGCGTAGCCGCAGTAGATCCCGGCCACGGGCATTCCGGCGGAGCGTTTGCCCTGGATATATTGGAGCGCCCTTTTTGCCGCTTCCCCGACAAATTCGTCCTCAATCAGGGGTTTCACATTGTCTGCATTGAATTTCATCTTTCTTGTTCCTCCTTTATTTGAATTCAGTCATTTTTGACGACATCGTAAAAAGCTCCATATGCGGCGTTGCGCTTCATCCTTCGTCACTGCGACGTACGCCAAAGTACGTCTCATTCCTCAGGATTCGCGCGCCTTGCCTCTGGAGCTTTTTACTTTGTCGTCGTAATCATGCCTTTTTACAGGTTCGTCATTTTTCGCCGCCAGGAGGGCGCAACCAAGGGCGCCGATGATCTGCGGGTCCGGCGGGACATGGACATTACGCCCCAGGGCCTTCTCGATCTCCTTCTGCATGCATCCGTTCAGGGCCACCCCCCCGGCAAAGACGATATCGTCGGTAACGGCCACCCGCTCCAGGAGAGAAACGGTGCGGGAGGCGATGGATTGGTGTATCCCCAGGGCGATGGCTGGGCGCGGGGTTCCCCGGGCGATGGTGGAGATGACCTCCGATTCGGCAAAGACGGTGCACATGCTGTTGATGGGATGAGGAGTTTCCGTAGCCATCGCCTCGGCCATGAAATCGCCCAGGGACAAGCCCAGGGCGGTGGCCATGATTTCGAGAAACCGGCCCGTCCCGGCGGCGCACTTATCGTTCATGTGAAACTTGTCTATCCGGCCGTCCGCGGTGAGGGAAATGGCTTTCGTATCCTGACCGCCGATGTCCAGGATCGTGCGGCAGGAATGGAAAACCGCCCTCGCGCCCAGGGCGAAGGCCTTGATCTCGCTGACCGTCTCGCACCGGAGGTATTCCTTCACCAGATGGCGGCCGTAACCGGTGGCCACGAGTGGTCCCGGGGGCGTATGGTGGAGCAGTTCCCGGCAGACGGCGAGGGGATCGGAGGAGGTCAGGGCCTTGCGGGTCAGAACGACAGCGCCGTTTTCCCAAACCACCAGCTTGATGGTCCGGGAACCGATGTCCAGGCCGAGAGCCGTCATGGGTAAACCTTACCCAGTCCGACGGGAACGGGGCGATAATAAATTGATGTCTGGAATGGTTGTTTGACCAATTCCGCCTCCTTATGGCGCCATGCCGCAATCCCCGCGGCATGACCATCAAGGGGCTAAACGGTCAGGGGTGGGAGGACGGCAAAACGGCGTGCGATGGAGAACCGCCCGGGTTCTCTCTCAGCGCCTCATATTAATGGGGTCAGGAATAATAATAAAATCATCTAACGGTTCCTTCTTATCGGTAGTCACATCTCCTGTGACGTCAGCCTTATAGATAATCGGCAAGGCGTTGTCAACTTTTTTGAAGATCCATGAACGCCGCGAAACGGGGATTGTGCGTAGGTGCTATGAGGTGCACCAATCCATATATCGCACAGTAATCCACGATTTTCGATGCAAATTATCCCTTGTGGATCTCGATGGCCTGCTGAACCTCTTCATCCTTTACAAAGGCGATGTCAAACGGGTAAAAAGCGAGTATGTGTCCACTCTGGACACATTGGTGTAAGTATCCGGAAAATCGGCAACTTCTATCAATATGATGTTGCCGCTGCTGAAGCTTCCCCAGGAGGTGAAATCAGCGATCGGGGGCGGTGAACTGACCCTGACCCAGGGGTATGCCTTTGCCACCCATCTCGACAATCCGTCATGAAAAGCATCAAGACCTCATTGACGAAGAGCGCCGGAAACTATCAATAGAGCGATCTGAAAAAGCTCCGTGACGACCTGAAGGGCCTGACGGATTTCGTCGAACAACAGCTTCTGAGCATACAACAGCAGGCTGCCGTTGCGCCTGAGGCTACTACAGCGCCACCACCGCCGCGGTAACCACGGCCACCGACACAAAGACGACGACCAAAAAGAAAACGAAGGTTACCGGTTAGAGGAGTTGCGCAACAAAGACGGGCTGGGCACGGTCATAAGCGGACATAAAAAGATGTTCCCCGAAATGAGTCCTAGGCTCATCTTTGCCGAGGAAGAACGGCGGCAGATCATTACTTATCCTGACCTATACTTGACTTTACAGCACTGTCAAAATAAGTCCTGATCACCATTTTTTATTGAAGTCAACAGGGGCAACCGAATTCGATTTGTAGCAGCTTTCGATCAGAATTCAGCGGGCGAACACAAGAGAAAATGAGATCGACGTCGATAACCTGTGCATCTACACCGCAATGTACATAGCGGATGAAATGTTTTGGGGATTTACGTTCGAAATGACTGATTTATCATCTCAAAAAGGAGCAATTGGCGGCCTGTGTGTCGGCGATACTTCTCGTTAAAATAATCTAAGCTACATTTCTTTGATAATACCCCTAAACGGATTAAGCTTGGGATGATTCCAGTCCCATGCCCCTGCTCGCGCTGCTTCTCCAATTTTTAGTCCAACGTATTTCTGCTTTCCGGCAAGGTATGCGTGAAGACGGGTTTTGTGAAGGTGCGTTAATACTACTTCTTTCGAGTTCAGACAATCGACATATAATTTTACGCATTCGTGAATCAGATCACCCTCTGTTGTGGAAAGACAAAGATCTTCAAGGGTTCCAGCCAACAGCGGGCTGCCCTCTGATTCAGATTCAAAACCGGGAAACAACATATAGGCAACACGGTGTTTATCTTCAACGAAAGCAAAGGGTCTCTCAGGTACAGCAAATCCATTCTTTTTCAGAGCAGTTTTTATGCTTTTTTGAGCCCCATCAGGGTTTTTCTCCGCATCGCGTCCAATCAGAATAGTATTGACTTGCTCATATCCCGAAAGCTCCTTAAAAGTTTTCAGATATTGGCTGAGATCACCAATACCGCCAAAATCTATCACCTGAATATCATGGACATCAAAAGCCTGATAGGCCCAGATAAAGAAATTATATGCATCTGCCCCTTCAACAAGAATTATCTTCCCCTTTTCGATTGCTGTCGGTTTGTTGGAAGGCATATCACCGCACCTCTGAGTTGGTATCTATGGCCACCTTGAGCATTTCAAAATCGAATATCTTTGTTTTAATTTCATTATCGACTTTATCTATCCTCAGATATGAAAAATCCTTCTGTCGATCGCCGGAGAGTCCATTATATGCGGACTCAAGGCATTCATAGCTGTGCGATGTTGCGATCACCTGACAGTTAAATTCTCGTGAGGCTTTCCCTATAGCCTCCCAGATTTTCTGCATCACCGAGTAATGCAGTCCATTTTCAAACTCATCAATGAGAACGATACCATCTTTAGCATTTGCAATGGCAAGAATAATAGAGAGGAGTTTGGAAACGCCCTCCCCCATGTACGATACGGGTATTTTCCTTTTTAATCCGATATCTCCATGAAGCAACGACATATTACCTATCGAAATTGAAGAAAGGGTTTTCAAATTGGGTTCTATAATTCTGAGAAATTTTACAACCTCATCCTGCTTACCAACGATGTCCAGTCTTCCGAATCTCTCTGCGTCTTCGTTCGGATTCGTTAAGCCACGTGTCGCGATAAATATCGCTGATTCTTTTTTTATTTTACTGTTGTCAACATGCAGTCCTAAGCCCTCAGCACCAATCAGAAGATGCGATATTGCCTTTGTTCCGTTCATTATGTATGCTATATCAAGAGCATACGAAGGCGTTGGTTTTTGATCAGTGCTGATTTGTAGAAGTCGGCCTCCTTGATCGGTTGTCCTTGCGCGCACCAAAGACGGTGTATAGCTGGGATTGAATGTTATAGTCATAATCTCAGTCGAATTGTTCGAAGTTACCGAAATGCTTATAACCTTTTCCATTTCATAATCATGAAAAATGGGTGCCCACATTGTTTCTGGCTCAAGCGGCAGAATACTTACACCCCTCCTAGCAAATTGATTAGTGAGCATTTGCGGATTCATTCTGTCAAAGAAGAGGAACACTGCCTCCAGCAAAGAGGTTTTCCCTGAATTGTTCTTACCGCCCACAAGAGTTATCCTTGTCAGCTTAGGAATAGAGAAATGCTTGAAGCCCTTAAATCCTTTAATTTCCAGCTTGGTTATCATAAGATAGCCCTCTAATTTATTCTACGTATGATATTTATATATCAATTAGACAAGATTATTACTGTTAATATATGTCAGTAATGTCCGGTTAAGTAATTGCATATGAGTTTTGTGAACCAGGCGGCTGATATAACCATACGCTGGTATCGTTGACAATATCAGCGAGGCTCCT
>JANXZC010000127.1 GCA_025355725.1 Syntrophus sp. (in: bacteria) | reverse complement strand
GTTTTTTCTTCTTCAGGACTTTGTCGATGGCATCCTGGTCATCAATCCCGCCCTTGAAGGTCGTGCCCATGGCGATAACAACGAGGGCAGGCCTTCTCGGATTCAGGGCTTTTTCAAACGCCTTGATGTCCATCTGCCCCTTCACATCCGCCGGGATCAGGCGCATCTCCAGGTTCTGCAGGTCTCCTAGTTTCTTGATCGAGTAGTGGGCCTCTTCGGAGACATAGAGTATCGGTTTCAACCTGCTTTTTGAGAGTAGATACTTGACGCCGAAGTAGATCCCATGGTTGTTACCGTCGGTGCCGCTGTAAGTGACGATTCCCCAGGCCTCATCCTTTGCGAAACCATAAAACGGGGCGAAAAAGTCGATCACCTCGTTTTCGAACTGGTGAGAGTTCAGTGAATAGGAGCTCTGCTTGCGGGGATTCCCCACGTTGTTCATCCCTACGTCGGCAAGCCCTGAATCGGCAAACCAGCGGTAGAACTCATACAAATCGACATTCTGGTTAACGGGATAGCCGATCGCATGTTTCTTTCCCTCCGTCATACTTTTAGCGAAGTCATTAAGGCGGGCCATGTCGATATCGCCCGCAAAGGCAGGAAACGACAAAGTCAGAAATACCGCCAATGAGACCAGAGCATTCGTGATAAACATGTTTCTTACCTCCTATCCTGTGTTGATTCCTTTTCTAGAAATAAAGTATAGGGGAAATTCAGTGGAAGTCAAAAAATTTATTTCATATAGCTTTATTGCGATTTAGACTTTCCAAAACTGTTTGCAAATGTTCGAATATTGCCTTACAATTCTGGCACGCTGGATGAATTACCCTGAAACTAATCAACTCTGAATGGTATCCGCTTCCATTCCGTACGACCATTTTAGGGCACGAGATATAGATGAAAAAAGATAATCATTGCGCTGACCTAAACCGCTGTTTTCTTGCTTTGATCGTCGCCCTTATCTTTCTTTTTTCGCCGTCCGCATATGGTCAGGGCATGCCCGGCGCCCAGATTGAAACGGAGCAGCAAGGGAAGCAGCGTGAACGCCTGAAGATGCAGCAGCTACGGACCCTTCCCGACAAAGCCGCCGACAGCGACAGCGACAAGATCCTTCCTCCCACCCCTATGGATGAAGCCCTGGGACAGCAGCGCATCCTGAAACGCAAGCCTGTCTATGAACCCTTCTCGGTATTTGCCGAATCGTCCTTCAACGCCACAAACAACGTTGCCCTGACCCGTTACAACAAGGTGGAGGATCAATACCTGCTCCTGACGACGGGTGTATCCTACCAGCCCCTTCTCACCTCGAACCTCATCGGCGAGGTTACAGTCATGGAACAGTGGTATCGTTACAAGACCTATACGGAGCTGAACTTCGAGAGCATGAACCTGGGGGGCGGATTGACTTATATGGTCCCTGCCATTCCACGCCTCGCCGTTTACGGCCGTTACGGCTACAATCGCCTCACCGGCGGGGATGTCAACTCGGAGTTATTCCAAAATCATACATTCACCGTCGGACTTTTCCGGTCTTTCCCCCTGTCCCGGGCCCATTATCTGTATGGGGGCGCGTCTGCCCAATGGGGGCTCTCCAACTATAAGGATTTTGAACGGAATATCTACGCGGCATCCCTTGGTTATCATTTGGATATGACGGAAATTCTGTCCTTTGACATCAGCAGCCGGTTCTCCTTTGTCCCCTATTCCAGAAATGATCGTCGTGATACGAATGAAACCCTTTACGCCGGCATCACTCTGAAGCCGATCAACTATTTGTATTTTCAATTATTTTCCTCGGCGGGTCTTAACCAGTCCAACCAATCGTCTTTTTACTACGATGTCCTGAATTTCGGCGGCAGCGCGGGGTTACAGTTTCGCTTCTAGGCATAGGGAGAAAGAACCATGATGAATCGATCATATAAATACAAAATATTAACAAGGCATTACGCCGCTCTGTTGATCCTGATCGCCTGGCTGCTGTCCCCGGCTTCTCCGGCCCCGGCAGCGACACCCTACGGGGCTGTCCATTTTTCCCGGGGTGATGTGACCATCCTTCAGGCCGGCAGGCAGGTCAACTCCCTCCCGCCAGGCTCCCTGGGTCCGGATGACCGCATCCTCACCGGCAAAGACGCCCTTGCGGAAATCATTCTGGAGAGTAAATCCGTTCTGCGTCTGGGACCGGACACCCGTCTGGCCGTGAAAGACGGGAAGACTGTCATTCTGGAGCAGGGGACCCTTTGCCTGCAGGCCCCGGCGGGTGTCAAGGAAAGGATCTTGGTCGGGAAAATGGCCGTCGATACTGCCGAGGCGACGATCATGGTGGCCCATACCCCCGGGCAGACCGTAAAGATCATTGCCCTGGAAGGAAAAAGCCGGGCCTCCGTTTCCGACCGTTTCGGCGAATGGCTGATCCTCGCACCGGGGAAGATGCTTATGGTCCCTCCCGAATCCCGCAGCCTCCCCGATCCCGTCGATGTCGATCTCGATCGCCTGGCAAAAAGTTCATTCCTGATCCGGACCGGGACGGGTCGGGATAAAGCGCCGGCGGCATCCCTGGACCGCGAGAGAATCCAGGCCGCCGTCACCGGCCAACAACTCTCCCTTGCCAAAGGGGATCTTGACACGACCAATCTCTTCCTGCTTCAGGGCAGCCGCCTGTTCGCCGCCTCCGCAAATCAACTGACCAACCTCGAAAATCGTATGCATGCCTGGTCAGCGGCGCCATCCCTGACCGCCTATACCCTCAAGGGAGGCTCCGTTGTGACCGCCGACGGTCGGCTCACACAGAACGGGCTGACAATCGCCACTGGTAACTTCTGGAGCTCCGGAAACGGCGGGTTTTCCAATTTCCTCTGGGGGGCTCCCGAGAATGCCTTCGAAAGCAATTACGTCCGTTTTAACAACCATTACGACACCATCTCTTCGGTAACGAACTTCACCTTCAAGAGCCTGACCCTGGGGGGGAGCTTTACGGCAGAGTCACCGACCGCCCTTTCTCTTGCCTCCCGGGAAGGCATGACCGTTGCGTCGTCCGTAGCCGTCAAATCACCACTGACGAGCCTCAACCTGACTGCCATCAACGGATTGCTGAATATCAACCAGAGCATAACGGCCTCCGTCCCCACTATCTCCGTAATCGACCGGGCCAAGATCACCCAGGGGTCGGGAGAATATTACGGTGTCGACAAGTGGCAAACCCAACTGACACTGAATGTGGGCGACCTGGTCGTTAATGGTTCCAACAATACGTCTATCTCAACGGACTACGCCACGGCCGTCGCCGACTCCAACTACTTTGCCCCCCTGTCAACGAAAACTGCCGCCACCCCAGCTTCCGGGGGGAATCCCGATGCCCGGACGTACAACGGCCTTGTCCAGGTCGGTCCCTATCGCGCCTCCGGCACCACGGGGACATTCAACTATCGGACCAACATCATGACTTACGAAATTGTCCGGCCCCTCCCTGTGGCCTACGCCCTGGTCAGCAACAACCCCCAGTTCGACACGGCGGGCGGTAACGGCGGAGGCTATCAGTACTTCGCCCCCTTCAGCCGGTACGATCTGATCAGGCTCGGCTACATCCGGCAGGTGGAAACGACGGCCGCTGATAACATCACGGCCATCATCCCGCGCTATGTCAATCTCGTTGGACAGACATCCACCCAGGACCAGCTAAATGAACTGGCCAGGCAGGATTACCTTGATGCAATGGCCACCCGTGACGACGCCGACGAAGCGGAACGGCTTCGCCTCGAGGCAATCGCCATCCGGACAAACAAATCCAGGTCTTCCCAGGAATTCTTTGCCTACGCCAAAGGGAGCGGCAGCGATCTCACCCTGAGCAGCGGGGCCTACATCGACGGCTTTGCCAAGACGACCCTGGCGGCAGAAAATAATGTGAACATTTACGGCACGGTATGGGGAACCGACAACACCCGCATAACGGCCGGAGCGGGGATCAGCGTGGCCAACGGCGCCCTGCTGGAGACCTTTACGGACAACCAGCCGACGGGGGGAGGGACGATTACCCTCGACGCCCAGGGTCCGGTCACGGTCGGCGGGAGGGTGCAGACGATTTACGCGCCCTGGACGGCGACGGCATCCTCCAAGCCGGGACAGATCGATATCACCAGCGGCATTGCTGCCGCCGATGCGGTGGCCATCGACATCCAGGACAGCGGCCAGCTCCTCGCCATCCTGGCCTCCACGCCCGCCGACAAAACCCTGAACAGGGTGACCTTGACCTCGGCGGGAGGTAAAATAAAGGTGGGCGGTCTGGGTTACGGCTACAACATCCTCGCTGACAAGGGTTTGATTGATATCCGCAATAACGGGATGGCCGGTGTCATCGATGTAATGGGCGGGGCCGCCCTGCGCGCCGACACGATCAAGATCGGCGCTTTGGGGCAACAGGGGGTGCTGAACATTTACGGCGGGGCCGCAATGAACGCCGATACGATGCTGAAGCTATATGGTGGGGAAATTAGCGGGGGAAAAGTAATTTTTGCCACCGGCCCGACGGGAAGCGGCAATGTCTCCCTGACATCGCCCACCATCAATGTCGGCGCCAATCTCGTTCAGGTCAATACGGGCGTCACTGTCACTACCAGCACCAACCCGAATGTCTATTGCCAAACATGCAACTGGGCAGGCCAGGCGGGGGCGACCCAGACGGGAACATGGTCCAAAGCGCCTACTAAACTGGGTATCGGTGTCCGTCCGGCCTACTGAAAGGGGGCAAAGACTACCCCTTTGCCTTTTTCACATCCCCGCCCGCAGCGCGCGCCTCTTTCGCCCGCGCCCTGTTGCGTTCTTTCAGGCGCTTTCTGCGGCGGTCAATTTCTCTTTTCCGTTCGTGTTTTTTGTGCTGTGCCATTTACATCCCCCTGTGATTTTATATTTTTATATCTATCTTCTGGGATAAGTCCATACACCAAAACGGCGTCGATCACAAGCCGTCAAGAAAGTTTCCGTGTCAAAGTCACAATCAATTATCTCGCCGGGCCTCAGATTTCAATCTCCAGGCCATCATAAGCCATTGTAATCTCCAGTGTACTCGTCTCGGAGAGAATCCTCAGATAGGTACGGGTATCTTCAAGAAGCTCGTCAAAAACGTCGTCACCATATGTGTGTTCATGATGGAAGAGGCAAAGGCGTTTGACCATACCTTCAACGGCCAGCTCCACAGCAAGGATGTTGTTTGAATGCCCCCAGTTTTCCTTATCTCCAATGGCGTCAAGGAGGGTATACTGGGCGTCGAAGATAAGGAGATCCGTTTCTCTGATGAAATCAAGATATTCATAAAAAGGGCTTTCGGACCCTTTCTTGTGCTCTGAATCGGTGGAATAAACGACGCTCTGCCCGTCTTTCTCAAAGCGGTAGCCATAAGAGTCGCCGGGATGATGCTGTTTCGTTCCCCTCACCTTGACGCCGGCGATTTCATAGACCACATCGTGCTGCAGGGGATGGAAGGTGATCTCCGCCCGCATGGCGTTAAAGGGAACCGGGAAAAAGGGCGGACCCTGCTGGACGACAAAGGCCTGTTCCATGCCGGGATTACAGCCATAGACCTTTATCCGGTTGCCGGGAATGTAAGCGGGAGCAAAAAAGGGAAATCCCTGGAGGTGATCCCAGTGGAGATGTGAAAGAAAGACATTGTAGACGCCCCGCGTATTTGCTGCCGACTGCCCGAAATCCCGAAGACCCGTTCCGGCGTCGCAAAGGATATATTCATCCCCGCCGCGGATCTCGACACAGGCGCTGTTTCCTCCATAGGCTCCCCGGACGGCAAAGGGAAGTTCCCGGTCCACAAATTCTTCCAGGGCACTGTCATTCTCAAATGTTTTTCCCTGGGCAGCCTTGAGGGCCTTGATGATTTTTTGTCTAACCTTTTCCGCACTCAGGGACGAAGGCAGGGATCCCCGGGTTCCCCAGAAATGGACGAGCATGAAAAACTTCCCTCCTTGAGTTAGTATGCCCAGGACTCGTTCATCGGAGCGATGTCAGGCGGCGCCGGATTCATCACAGGTCGTACAGGGTCTCATCTACCCTGGGTTTTGCCTTACCTGTCCCTTTTTTCCCTTTGGATCCATCGAACAGGAAAGGTTCTTCCCCTTCCAGGAGGTCCCCCATTTCCGCCTCGATCTGTTCGGGGTCCTCCCCCCTTTCCATGCGCCGGAGCGCCTCTTCCATGGCCGGACCGAGGTTCATTCCCGTGGCTTCCGTGAGTTTCCGCATGAGATTGGCCGCCTGCCGGGGATCATCTTCATTGATGTGATCCGCCTCACTGGCCAGCATGGACATTGCCTTCTCCATGGCCGCCTCATCGATGGGGGGCATCCCGGCTTCATCGGCCCCCTCTT
>JANXZC010000068.1 GCA_025355725.1 Syntrophus sp. (in: bacteria) | reverse complement strand
TTGACGACGGGAATGAGGCGGCTTCTCTTGCCATGGAAAAGGCCTTTATCGAAGATCGCCTTACCCCGGAGATGATGCTTGCCGCCGGCGGGACGATAGCCCCGTGGTTTGCCAGTATCACCTTCGGCGGCGCCGATCTGCGCACGGCCTATATCGGCAGCCTCAAGGGCACTCGCATCCCGTATTTTCCCTCCCCGGTTCCGGGGCTGCCCATGGTTCACTGGCGGTAAAATACGAATCTACCATCATTGGAATAATGATCTGGTCAGGGGCGCCGATTGTGTGTTAAAGGGCCTCTCATGAAAAAGCCGACAGGATCGGAAAAACTAATAAAAACGGCCTTTATTCTTGGAGCGGGTCTGGGGACGCGCCTGATGCCGCTGACGCGGGACTGCCCCAAACCCCTCTTGCCCCTGCAGGGTCGTCCGATCATTACCTACGCCATGGACCATCTCCGGCAGGCCGGGATCGAGCGGTTCATTGTCAATACCCACCACTGCGCCGAGGTATATGAGCAGGTCTTCCCGGGGCACGCCTGGCGCGGCGTCCCGATTCTTTTCCGCCATGAGCCGGAACTCCTCGATACGGGGGGAGGATTGAAGAACATCGAAAGCCTTATCGATGACGGCGAGCCGCTCATGGTTTACAACGGTGATATCCTGACGGATATCCCCCTCGCGGATCTGGTGGATCACCATTTCCGGGCCGGGAAGGAGGCGACCCTCGCCCTCCGGAGTCAAGGTCAGCCCCGGAATGTGAATCTTGATGCCAGAGGGGCTATCTGCGATTTCCGCCAGGTCCTGGGAAATCCCGGGGTGCAAGCCTGCCTTTTCACGGGGGTTTACATCATCGAAAAAACGCTCCTGAAAAGGCTGAAACCGGGAGCCAAGCAGGATATCATCCCCGTGTTCATAGACATGATCCGGGAGGCGCCGGGAGCGGTGGCGGGAGTTGTGATCGATGCGGGGCAGTGGAACGATATCGGGACTCCGGAGATTTACGAAGCCCTGAACAATGGGGAAACACTCTCACGATGAGGCATACTGAAAATACATTTATCGCCTATGCCCGTAACATCCTTGGTATTGCTGAGGAGGCGGCGGGGCGAATGGCGATGAAGGCGATTATGAAAGGCGGCTCGGACCGGTGCTTTTATCGCCTGACGGTGGCGGATGGCAAAAGCTTCCTCTTCATGGCCTATGGTCGTCAGCAGGAGGAGAATGCCTATTGGGTCGATATTGCCGCTTTTCTCGCCGCGCTGGGGGTTCCCGTTCCGGCGGTTTATGGGCATGACCCGGAGTCGGGCTTCGTCCTCATGGAAGATCTCGGGGACCGGGACCTCTGGTCGTACCGGCACGAACCCTGGGAGGTTCGCCGTGACCTGTACCGGAAGGTCCTGCAAAGAATCAGCCCCCTTCATACCTTTGCCGAAGGTTCTCCAAGCGAGGGAAAGGACGGGGAGCCCGCAAATATGTCACCATCTCTCCCCAGGACAATGAAGGGATACGACCGGGAGCTCTACCGCTGGGAACACGACTATTTTCTGGAACAGTTTGTCCGGGACGTATGCCGGATAAATCTCACGGAGAGGGAAGGGGCAGCCCTGGGGGAGGAACTGGCAGCCCTGGCCGGGCGGCTGCTGGCGGAAGGAACGGCCCTTGTCCACCGGGATCTCCAATCCCAGAATATCATGATCTGCGGGGGGGGACCGGTCTTTATTGATTTTCAGGGCCTCCGCCGGGGATCGCTTTTCTATGACCTGGGGTCCCTGCTGTGCGACGCCTATGTCCCCCTCACGGAGGAGGAGCGGGATGATCTCCTCCGCTATGCTCATGAACTGCTCCCATCGGATCTGGACTGGACGCACTTCCGGGAAGGTTTTCTGGATGGTTCCGCCCAGCGGCTCATGCAGGCTCTGGGGGCCTTTGGGTTTTTAGGATTGAAAAAGGGGAAGGAAGCCTTTCTGGGGCATATTCCCCAGGGCATAGAGAATCTGTGCCGGATGGCGGCCGCTTCCGGGCGGTTGCCGGAGCTTTTGAAACTGGCGGAAAGGGCACGGGGTCAGACTTACTTATTGACATTTGATGCCAAATGTCAATAAG